>JAHRVJ010000208.1 GCA_019090765.1 Ilumatobacteraceae bacterium | reverse complement strand
TGGCGGAACGGGAGGGATTCGAACCCTCGAGCCTTTCGGCCGGCCGCTTTCAAGGCGACTGCAATCGTCCGCTCTGCCACCGTTCCGCTGAACAGGTTACCGGGCTACACTCCGTGGTTCCCAGGAGAGGTGCCAGAGCGGCCGAATGGGGCGCCCTGCTAAGGCGTTGATCGTAGTAATACGGTCCGTGGGTTCAAATCCCACCCTCTCCGCCATTAGCTGTGTGCTTTCGTGCCTGCAGTCGAAGGTCTCCCCGATGTGACCATCAAATGACATAGATGTCGTTTGTATGACGCTCATGTTGCGGTTTGATGACGAACGCGATAGACACGTGTCTGACATCGAGTAGCCGATCACGGCGTTCAGGTGTCACATCCCGCTCGGACCCGCATTTTGGCGTCTCCGAAAACGAGAGGTGACTGCGATGAATGACAACAGCGACGAATTCTGGGGTGACGAGGCCAACTGGTCTTCGTCACCCGCCCGCGACTGCACTTCGGCAACGCAAGCTCAAGGCGATCAAGATTCATCAGGCTCAAGTGGATCAGTCTCGCGTTGGGTGACATCGCTCCTCACAGGAGGGTCGAAGGCATCTAGAGCACACGGTCGACCGACTCCTGCCAGCAGCCACGACAGCGTCCAAGAACTAGCGGCCAGCGAATCTACCCCACCCCAAGCCAGTGAAGAATGGGACAGCGGCTGGGACGTCGAACCAACTCCAGCAGGGACGGCCGGTACCGACCCGCTACTCGCCAAGTTCGGAGGCGCCGCAGTGGTGCTCATACTGCTGGCACCACTTGCGATGGCCTTCCGCTCGAACTCCGAATCGGCGCTGATTGAAACGGCATCGGCTTCGTCCTCCATTGCGATCGCCGCTGGCGACGACAGTGGTGTTCCAGCCACCGATCCTGCTGCAACCACTCCTTCCAGCACCTCGGCCGCGCCAGTTGCTCAACAACCAATCGAAACTGCCACACCCGAAACGGCGCTCAGTATCGCGGAATCTAATTCGGAGAGCGACGCCACCGCGGTCGTTCCATCCACCGTCGTCATTCCTAATGCGTCCGCTTCTGCACTAAAAGAATCAGATGAGTCCGTGGGGATCGAGTCAGCCGCAGGTGGGGCGGCCCCAGCCGAGCGAGTCGCGCCAATCTGCCCCATTGAGTACGAAGTTGTCATCGGTGACTTCTGGATCCGTATTGCAGATGGTGCCGGAGTATCTGTCGATGACCTATTCGAACTCAACCGGACTACTGAACGTTCCCCGCTGTACCCGGGGTCTGTGATTTGCCTGCCATCGGGTTCGCGCACTCCTCCGCCGCCAGCCCCTCCGGTGACCTCACCGACCACAGTCGTAACGACCACCGCTCCTGCAGCAACTACCCCCGCGACCACTGCACCACCGGCAACCACCCCGGCAACTACACCGGCGACAACTGTTCCCGCAGCTCCCGGCGATGTTGAGCAGATCATCCGCGACGTCTGGCCCGACGAACTCGAAGAACGAGCCCTCGAAATCGCCTGGCGTGAGAGTAACTACGTCCCAACTGCAAAGAACTACTGCTGCTATGGGCTGTTCCAGATGTACTGGAATGTCCACAAGAGTTGGCTTGGCGGTATCGGCGTCACCCAAGCAGAGCAGTTGTTCGACCCGGTAACCAACGCCCAGGCAGCGTACGCGCTGTACCAGCGTGCTGGTGGTTGGGGTCCTTGGGGATTCTGACCGGGAGAAATCAGGCGGCCGCGTCGAGGCAACTCGCGCCTACAATGTCGCCCGTTACAATCCAGCGCCCGTAGCTCAATGGATAGAGCACTTGATTACGGATCAAGCGGTTAGGGGTTCGACTCCCTTCGGGCGCGCCAGATAGAACAGAAATGCAGGAGCGGCGAGGCCCGCGACCGATGGCATTCATTTGTCGTTCTGGCAGCCAATTCGTGGCCCAGATATTGTCTGATTTCTCTTAAGAAATGGGACGAGTCTGCCGATACACCCGTTATGAGACTGGTTCGACTTGGCGCGCTTGTGGGAAGCGTCGTTCTCCTGGTCGCAACCTCGGTCTCGATGTTCAACAAACGCGTCGAACTACAGCGGGAGTTGGATGCCCAAGTCGCGTCGGTTCTGCTGTTGGCCAATCAATCCGCTGACGCCACAGTCGCCCGTGCCCTCGCCGTCGCCGAGGCATCAACAGTTGACACCGATCCAAGCGCATTGACGGCCTCGTTTGGGGCAGACGCAGCTGCATGTATCGCGACCGCATCCGCGACCGACTGCAATGGGGCCGACCTTCTGGCGCTTGGCGCGTTTGGCGCTGCTGCGCGCGCTTCTCTTGACTCAGGTGGATCGGCGGTCGTCGCCGTCGACGAATCAAGTGACTCAATTCTGATCGTCGCCCGAGACGAATTTACCGTCGTGATCAAGCTGCAGTCTCAAGAGCTCCTTGGCGAAATCACCGCTGACGCGTTCGCCGAGACCGGAGCGGCGGTCGATGTCGCTCTAGCCGCTGACCGACAGGGCGCGTCGGGCGTGGCGGAGCTGCGGAACGTTGATGGCTACCGAGTGCTCGAATCCGTCACCACATTGCCGGGTGATGGGGGAACGATCGTTATCGGTGTCCGCTTAGCGAACAACATCGGCCTTGTCGGCGAGGGTCTGATGCTTTACCTGGTCCTTCTCGCACTCGGCACAGTCCTTGTCGGCCTCGCCGGATGGACCTTCAGAATTGATCGTCGCGCACTGGAAATTCGGGCCACCACCGATGAACTAACCGGGCTGGTCAACCGGCACGAATTTGAGCGTCGAACCGACGAAGCCCTCATTGCAGCTGAGCGAAGCGGTGTCGGGTTGTGCATCATGCTCATCGACCTCAACGGCTTCAAGCAGATCAATGACACTCTCGGCCACCAGTTTGGTGACCTCGTTCTTCAGGCTTCTGCCGAGCGGCTGTCTGGGGCGGTTCGCGAAACCGAGATCGTCGGGCGTTGGGGTGGCGACGAATTCGTTGTCCTCCTCCCCGGAGTGGAGGGTGGAAGTGCCGTGCGTAGCAGCGCCGAACGGATTGCTCATCGCCTCAGTACGACACCAATTGTGGGCGACGTATCAATCGCAGCGGCGGTTGGCGCAGCCGTGTTCCCTCAGCATGGCAAGACACTCGATGAGCTGATCAAGGCAGCCGACCTTGCCATGTATGGCGCGAAGAGTACTGGAGTCAGCTATCGCGTTGCCGATTCGCTCGCGCACGACATGGCTGCTGAAGGTCAACTGTTCATCCACGGATAACCACGGCTCGAATACAATGCCGCTCGTGCCAGCGCCATCGGATGTTCTGACCAGCAAGCTCGCGGGATTCGGCACCACCATCTTCGCGGAGATGTCTGAATTGGCGGTGGCCACTGGAGCGATCAACCTCGGTCAAGGTTTCCCAGACACCGATGGTCCGTCGGAAGTTCTGGAGGCTGCCGTACAGGCAATACGCGGAGGGGTCAATCAGTATCCGCCGGGGCCTGGAACGTTGGAGCTCCGCCAAGCCATTGCCGACCATCAGCGCCGCTACTACGGCATCGAGCTTGACCCGGTGTCGGAGATCGTGGTGACTGCGGGTGCGACCGAGGCGCTGGCGGGAGCGTTGCTCGGGATGCTCGACGTTGGCGACGAGGCAATCGTGTTCGAGCCGATGTACGACAGCTACCAGGCCTGCATCGCGTTGGCCGGAGCCCAGGCGGTGCCGGTGCTGTTGGCTCCCGGCGACGATGGCACATATGGATTCGATCCAGATGAACTCCGCTCTGCTGTTTCACCGCGAACCAAACTCATCTTGCTCAACACGCCTCACAACCCAACCGGCAAGGTCTTCACGCGTGACGAACTGGTATTGATTGCCGAAGTCGCGCAAGAGCATGATCTCATTGTCGTGACCGACGAGGTTTACGAACATCTCGTGTTTGATGACCGGGCGCACATCCCTATCTCCACGCTTTCGGGGATGAGCGAACGCACGCTGACCATCTCATCTGGTGGCAAAACCTTTCATACCACCGGCTGGAAGATCGGTTGGATGTCTGGCCCGGAGCCGCTCGTTACCGCAGCGAAGACTGCCAAGCAGTTCCTCACCTATGTGAACGGCGCTCCGTTCCAGCCAGCGATGGCGGTCGGGCTGGGTTTGCCCGACAGCTACTTCATCAACCTGGCCGCGAACCTGCAATTGGCGCGCGATCGTCTTGTTACCGGTCTAGATGCGGCCGGATTTACCACCTACTCGCCTGAAGCCACCTATTTCGCCACGGTCGATATTCGCTCTGTTGATCCGGCCGGTGACGGATTTGCCTTCTGCCGTTCACTCCCAGAACGCTGCGGTGTCGTGGCAGTTCCCAACGAAGTTTTCTATGCCAGGCCCGAGCACGGCCGCCACCTCGTTCGGTTCGCGTTCTGCAAGCAACTCAGCGTGATCGACGCCGCGGCACAGCGCCTCGCGGAGGGTTTCGCTTCATGACGGTGCTCCGAGTAGCGGCTGTACAGCACGACATTGTCTGGAATGATCGCGCCGCCAACTTTGAGCGGCTCGCTGCCCCTATCGCCGGGGCAGTTGCCAGCGGTGCTGGCCTTGTATTACTAAGTGAGACCTTCTCGACTGGCTTCTGCTTCGACCTACCTGGCGTTGCCGAAACCGAAGGAGGGCCATCAGCGCAGTTCTTGTCGTCGATGGCAGCAGAACATGGCGTATGGGTGGGTGGATCGTGTCCGGAGCTTTGTTCTAACGCGCCTGATGGAGATCAACGCGCGTCGAACGTCTTTGTGCTCGCCGGGCCAGATGGAACCACGCATCGCTATAGCAAGATTCATCCGTTCAGTCATGCTGACGAAGAACGTCATGTTCGAGCCGGGACCGACTTCCTAACCGTCGAAGTCGAGGGCGTCCGGCTAAGTCTGTTCGTTTGCTACGACCTGCGATTCGCCGACGAGTTCTGGGGGCTTGCGAAATCAACCGACGCTTATCTCGTTGTTGCCAATTGGCCGGCAAAGCGACGGCAGCATTGGTCGGCGCTGCTGCGTGCCCGAGCGATTGAGAACCAGGCCTACGTGGTGGGCGTCAACCGCGTCGGCGCCGGCGGGGGGCTTGACTACTCAGGCGATAGCGCCATCATTGACCCGGCTGGGGAGTTGCTCGCATCGGGAGCGGGCGGAGAGACCGTATTGCTAGCCGATATCGACACTGAGCGGGTTGCCTCAACCCGCGATCATTTTCGTTTTCTCCAAGACCGTCGTTGAATCAGGAGATGTGAGTCAGCTGGAAACCGCTGACCGAGTTTGCATAGAGACTCTGATTCCGTAAGGGGTGTCTTGCTGGCCGACCTCGCCAAACCCGAGGCGGTGATGAAAGGCGAGCGAAGCCACGTTTGGTGGATCAACATTGATTTCCAGAGCAAGCTGGTCGGCGCCGCCGAGTGCCTGCATCAGCCGGTCAACTTCGGCGTACAGCAAGGTTCCGAAACCGCGTCCGGTGAATGCTGAGTCGACGGCTACCCGGTCGAGGTACATGAAGTTGTCGTAACGGTCGCTGAACCACAAATAGTTGAGCGAGTCGTACGTCGAGTCAGGTCCGAGGACCAAGCAGAACCCAATAACTGCACCTTCGACCTCGAGTGCCAACGCGATCTTGCTCTCGCTGACGAGGAACGCCATCCGGTCAGCATCGACTGAGCCGACAGCGGGCACGTTGGCTTCGTTCAGCTCCAGAATTCGCTCAAGGTCAGTTGGCAGGATGGGGCGGATTAATGCGGACTCGGTGTCGGTCATCGCTCGGGACCGTAACTGCGTTGTCTGAGAATCTCTCGGTGATCTACGGTGCCAAAGTGCCAGCTCCTGTGATTGTCGCTTGTGAGCTGCGCAAGCAGTTTGATGAATTCGTTGCTGTGGACGGCATCGATTTTGAAGTTGCGCCAGGCGAGTCATTCGGATTTCTCGGCCCGAACGGTGCGGGCAAGACCTCGACCATGCGGATGATTGGCTGTGTCTCGCCGAGTACTGCCGGAACACTTTCAATATTCGACCTCGACCCCAACCGTGACGGACGCGAGATCCGGTCGCGGCTCGGGGTAGTCCCTCAGGCTGACCAGCTTGATGAGGAGCTAACCGTCGCCGAGAACCTCTTGATCTACGGCCGCTACTTCGATATCTCGCGCGCTGAGTGCAAGCGGCGTACTGGCGAACTGCTCGACTTCGTCCAGCTCGGCGAGCGCGCCGACGACCAGGTTGAGCCCCTCTCCGGCGGTATGAAGCGCCGCCTCACCATTGCCCGATCTCTGATCAACGAACCCGACATGCTGCTGCTCGATGAGCCGACAACCGGTCTCGATCCACAAGCTCGCCATGTGCTGTGGGATCGCCTGTATCGCCTTAAGCAGCGCGGCGTCACGCTGATCCTCACCACTCACTACATGGATGAGGCTGAGCAGCTTTGTGA
>JAHRVJ010000016.1 GCA_019090765.1 Ilumatobacteraceae bacterium | reverse complement strand
GTTAACGCCGCCGACCAGCCAGTCGACTGTGATTTCATCCTCCCGGCAATCGCCCGCACCGGCCGCATCACCGCGGCGATTAGCACCGACGGAGCGAGCCCAACGCTGGCCAGCGAGTTGCGCAACCTGGTGACTGAGCTCCTTACCCCTGAGGTTGCCAACCTTGCCGAGGAGCTCTCGGCTGAACGAGCCGCGGTGCACGCGGTGGGAGACTCAACCGAGAAGATCGACTGGAAGCCGCGTGTGCGTGCCGCACTCGACGAAGCGTTGCGAGGGAATAGTCTCAGGGGGTGACAAACATGCGGGCGCATCGGTGGTTGGCGGCAGCGACGGGCGGATTGCTGTTAGTAGCGGCTTGCTCTGCGAGCAGCGACGTATCCGAAGTCGCGTCGAACGCGTCTACCGACGGCGGAACCGCCTCACCGCCGAGCACCGCGGCTCCCGCGGCCGTCGATGGTTCAACTCCGATTACCGCACCCGACCCTAATGGATTGCCTTCAATTTCCGAGCCCGACCCTGAGATTCTGATCGGAACTCTCAGCAACGGGCTGCGCTACATGATTCGCACAAACGACAACCCAGGTGGCCGGGTAGAGATGAGGCTGGCAATCGATGCTGGTTCGGCGCTTGAGAATGACACTCAAGATGGCGGAGCTCACTTTCTTGAACACATGTTGTTCAACGGAACCGAGCAGTTTCCAGAGAATGAACTGGTCGCGGTGCTCCGTAGTTTCGGCGCTGGGTTCGGTGCCGACATCAACGCCTATACGAGCTACGACGAGACCGTCTATCAACTAACGATGCCCGCAGATGACCAGGAGGTTGTCGACACGGGCCTTGATGTGCTCGATCAGTGGCTATCGGCAGCCACCATTGCCCAAGACCAGGTCGAGGCCGAACGCGGCATCGTGCTTGACGAATGGCGGGGGTCCGAGTCGGGTAGTAGCGGTCGCATTTTCGATGTGGTTGAACAGCTATTCCTGGCTAATACGCCGTATGAGGGCCGCGATCCAATTGGCAACGAGGAGGCGATCTCCTCGATGAATTCGGAACCCCTGCGAGGGTTCTACGACGATTGGTACCGGCCCGACAATGCTGCGGTGATCGTTGTTGGCGACGTTGATCCTAAGCGAATTGAGCAGGGGATCATCGAGCGTTTCGAGCCGAGATCGGCGAGGTCATCGTCACCGGAACGCCCCGAGTTGATAGTTGAACCCTCGGCTGAGGTGCAGGTCGCGATCCACCCTGACGTAGACGTCGCTGAAGGTTTTGCTGCGATTACGCTGCCGCTAGCTAGCGACACGACGGGGTCGGTCGAACAGCAGACTCAGCGAGCGATTCTTGACGCCATCGCCTTCGACATCATCGGTACACGATTGAGCGAGGATGCCCAGCGTGGCGAGGCGCCGTACGACGATGCTTCTGTGAGTTCGAGCAGCATCGTGCGCGGTCTCGACGCTCCTGAAATTGTTGTATCGGCCGACGGCGTCGACCTTGAGGCCGCCACTCAGGCGGTGTTTGACGAGTACGAGCGCGTGCGCCGGTTTGGGTTTAGCGAGGCCGAAGTCGACCGGGCGGTGTCTTCGGTCCGGAGTTCGGCACAGGCAGGCTATGACGGTCGCGACTCTCGCCAGGATGCCGCCTTCGCCGACTCGTACGTGATGCACGTGCTTGAAGACCAACCGGTACCGACTGCGACCGCCAGCTATGACCTGATCAATGTGATCCTTGATCGCGCCACCCCTGAGACGGTCGCCTACACCTTTGTCGAACGACTCGCGAACGCCGGACCGCATGTATTGGTGGTGGTCCCCGACAGTGAAGCTGCCGACCTTCCCGATCCGTCTGTATTTGCAGCCCAGGCCACTGGTGTCCGAGATCGACAACTCGATGCGCGAGCCGCAACGGCTGGTATTGAAGGCGACTTGATGGAGCGTCCTGATCCGGTGGCGGAGCTGTCGGTTCAGCCGCTCTCGGACGGGTTGGGTGTGGGCTTTATCGACCCACAGGTACTTGAGTTCGAAAACGGTGTGGAAGTCTCACTCAACGTCACCGACATTGTTGAAGGGAATGTGGCTTTCGAAGCTCGCAGTCCTGGCGGACTCGCAGTGCTCGTTGACGCCGATGTTCCTGCCGCCGATGCAGCTGGCTATGTCGTCAGTAGTAGCGGTGTCGCGGAGTACGACGGAATCGAGCTTGACGGATACCTCGACGACAAGTCTGTCGAGATCAGTATGAGTATCGACGCCTTTACGGAGGGTTTCTCGGGTTTCTCGTCCACCTCCGACCTCGAAGTGCTGTTTCAGCTGATCCACCTCTTGATGACCGAGCCACGCGTTGACCCGGTGTCGGTCGAGGCATACCTGGATGACGAGCTGCGCTACGCCGCCGACCCGTCTCTTGACGCCGGCTACGCGGAGGCCGTGGCGCTGCTAGATGCTCGCTACGACGATCCGCGGTTCCGATTCCCGACGGTCGATTCGCTCGCGACGATTCAAGCTGCCGACATCGAGCGCGTTGTCCGCGACCGATTCGGTGATGCGTCAGACTTCTCGTTCGCGTTCAGCGGCGACTTCGATATCGATGAAGTGACAGAGCTCGCCCGCAGCTATTTCGGAACGCTGCCGGCAACCGGTCGCATCGAAGACATCGTTGTACTGGAACCGCCTCCGCCGGAAGGGATCGTCGTTGATCAGGCCACCGCTGGCGACGGCGCGCAGGCCAATGTGTCATTCCTATTCACTGAACCGGCCAGCCCCGACCGCAGGGACGATGTTGCTGCAGCGGTAGTGCAAGAGGTTGTCACTGCGCGGTTGACCGACACGATCCGCGAGCAGCTCGGCGAGTCATATTCGCCGTACTCGTCGGTGCAGGTAACCGCTGGCATGCTCCCGTACGCCGAAACCTATATTTCGATCAGCACCGGTACTGAGTTGGTGGATGACGTATCCAGCGCCGTATTGGCGCAGCTCGCCGATCTCCGTACGAGCGGCCCGACGCTGACGGAGTTCTCTGCGGCGACTACGACGGTTGGCCAACGGCTTGATCTGTATAGCAACCCACAGATCAACGACGAAGTCTTGAAAGTGCTCGTCGACCCGGACGGCAATCCGTCGCTACAGCCCTACGAGAATCAGCTGATGATTCTGTCGGACCTCGATCCACCAGCAATCGACCAGTACCTGCTCGAGTGGCTGCCACCTGACCAATACATCGAGATTCGAGTTCTACCGCGCTGAATACTCCGAATCTTCAGCCCAGTTCGTGGCGCGCTAGCGTTGCTTTAAAGCCTACTGGGGAAGAGGGAACTCATGAAAAGTCGCGCAGGGATCATTCACGGAGTAGATCAGGAATGGCAAGTCGAGGACATCGAAGTCGATGACCCGAAGGTTGGTGAGCTGATCGTTGAGTGGAAGGCAGCTGGCCTTTGCCACTCTGACGAGCACCTTGTTACTGGCGACATGGTGCCCCCAGCCGACGTGCTGGAATTGATGGGGATCGACTTCTTTCCCTTCATCGGCGGTCACGAAGGAGCTGGCGTTGTTGCCGAGATCGGCCCGGGCGTCACTAGCGTTGCTGTTGGCGACCACGTTTCTGCCTCGTTCGTTCCGTCGTGCGGAAAGTGTCGTTACTGCTCAACTGGGCGGCAGAATCTGTGCAACGCCGGAGCCGGAACCTTCGTCGGCGGAATGATCACCGATGGCACAAGTCGCCACCGGCTTTCTTCTGACGGCACCGAGTTGAACATGTTCGCCAAGCTCGGCACCTTCTCGCAGTACTCGTGCGTCGCTGAGTCGCAGGTGATCAAGGTTGCCAATGACTTCCCCCTTGAGGCTGTTGCGATGGTTTCTTGTGGAGTTGCGACCGGATGGGGTTCGGCGACCAGCCG
>JAHRVJ010000207.1 GCA_019090765.1 Ilumatobacteraceae bacterium | reverse complement strand
TTGATGCCGCGTTGCGCGAGACAGACGAAGAAGTCGGGGTGCGACTCGACGAATCGTCGGTGTTGGGGGTGCTCGATGATTACCCCACCCGATCGGGTTACGTGATCACACCGGTGGTGGTGTGGGGAGGGCCAGACGTGGTTCTGGTGCCGTCGCCTGATGAGGTGAGGGCGGCCTATCGCGTTGGACTGCACGAACTGACGCGACCAGACTCACCTCGGTTCGTGTCGATTCCTGAAAGCGACCGCCCAGTTGTTCAGGTGCCGATTGGTGGCGACGTGATTCATGCGCCGACCGGAGCGCTGCTGGTGCAGTTTCGGTGGGTCGGCATCGACGGTCGAAGCAACGAGAGAGTCGACGAGTTCGAACAGCCGGTTTTTGCTTGGGGCTGATTGTCAGCGACCGGAATGACCGAAGCCACCGCCGCGGTCGACTCCATCGAGCGACTCCACAACCTGCCACGCCACTGACTCAACGCGCTGGATCACCAATTGGGCGATTCGATCGCCGCGTGCGATTTCGTAGTCGGTATCGGGATCGGTGTTGATCAGGATGACCTTGATTTCTCCGCGGTAGGCAGCGTCGATCAGTCCTGGTCCGTTGACCACGCTGATTCCGTGTTTGATTGCCATGCCGCTGCGCGGCAGTACGAAACCACCATGTCCCATGGGGATCGCGATTGAGATGCCCGTTGCGATCAGAGCTCGCCCACCACCGGCTGAGAGCGTGGCCGCCTCGCGGGCATACAGGTCGAGGCCGGCGTCACCGTCGTGGGCGTACTCGGGCAACGGCAGGTCGAGGTCGACTTGGACGATTGGTACTGGAAGACTCACCCGGCTGAGCGTAGGCGCGTGTAAGACTGCCCAGATGTTCGACCATGTCGCCGCTGCTACTCGTGCGTCGATCTTCGAACCAGTTTCCAACCGGAATCGTTCCGGAGTCAACGTCGGGAGGGGGTGACCATGAGCGAACAGAATGATCGTGAGCAAATCAGGCTGACGCAGTTCAGCCACGGCGCCGGTTGAGGCTGCAAGCTCGCTCCGAGCGAGCTTGCCCACGTTGTGGGCAACCTCCATTCAGATCATCCGCCCGAATTGCTTGTCGGCCCCGAAACCGGAGACGACGCCGCTGTTTGGCAGATCGATGATCACCGGGCATTGGTGTCGACCGCCGACTTCATTACCCCGGTGGTCGATGACGCGCGCACCTGGGGACGCGTTGCCGCGGCCAACAGCGTGTCGGACGTCTACGCGATGGGGGGTCGGCCGCTGTTTGCGCTAAATCTCGTTGGCTGGAACCGAGATGAGCTACCGACCGAGCTACTCGGAGACCTACTGGCGGGTGGTCAAGACGTTGCGACCGCCGCTGGGTTCGTGATCGTCGGTGGACACACGATTGACGACCCTGAACCGAAGTACGGCATGGCTGTGACGGGCGAGGTTGACCCCGCTCGTGTGCTCACCAACGCCGGGCTCCGGCCCGGACAAGATCTGATTCTCACGAAGCCCCTTGGGGTCGGCGTTCTGACGACCGCGATCAAGGCCGGTGAAGCCACCGCGGAGCAGATCGACGGGGCGGTCGAGTCGATGACCCGCCTCAACGATGTTGCTGCGCGTGTCGCGCTTGCCGCAGGAGCTACCGGGTGCACCGATGTAACAGGGTTTGGTTTGCTTGGCCACCTCGGACGGATGGCGATCGAGTCTGAGGTGGTCGCCACCATCGAGTTCGACGCGATCCCGTTCCTTTCGGGCGCGGCAGATCTCGCTAGTGACGGTGTCATGCCTGGCGGAAGCGTCCGCAATCTGGAATGGGGCGTGGAGTATCTCGACTCAGGAAGCCACGACGACGTGCATCAACTGTTGATCGCCGACGCGCAGACTTCCGGAGGCCTGATCTTTGGTATTGATCCGGGCGAGACGTCAGCCGCGCTGGCAGAACTGTCCGCTACGGGACACCACGCAGCCTGCATCGGCAAAACCTCTGCAGGCTCAGCCAGGCTGCTTCTTCACTGAGGGCGGGTGGTCCATGCTCAATTGTTATCACCTCCTAGAATTCAGCCGTTTCCACATCGGTAGTAGCATCGCCGACTCGGCACTCGGAACAAGCTTGGTGCCAGTAAGAGGAGGTTCCTATGGGATTGCTCGATTCGGCTAAGTCAGCACTGGCTGGGAACAAAGACAAGATCAAAGACGGCATTGATACTGCCGCTGACAAGGTCGGAGATCACGCTGGTGAGCACGCCGACAAGGTGCAAAAGGGTGCAGATGCAGCCAAGGGTGCCGTGGACAAGCTCGCAGGCGCCGACGACAAGTCCGACAACTGACCGCTCCGGCGATCTAATACCACTGAACGATGCTGACCTTCAACCGGATGATGTTGTGAACGTTGCTCGGTTTTGGTTGTGACGTTTCTTAAGTTGTGACCATGGCTGATCGGCCACCTTCGGTAGACACGCTTGCTCGTTCGCTAGCCGCGACGGGGCTCCCTCACCCGATTTGCGTTGATGTCGCTCGTGCCGCGATCGACGCTGGTGCGCCGGATTCGGCAATGGAGCGAGCGGTTGCGTACCGGCGCACGCTGCTCACTCCGGTCGTTAACGCGACCGGAGTGCTGCTGCACACCAACCTTGGCAGAGCACCGCTCGGCCACCACCAGGACCCGCAGGCGATGACGGTCGAATTTGACCTCACCACGGGCGAACGAGGTTCACGCCAAACGGCTGTCGGCCAACTCTTTGCGCGGCTCTGTGGTGCGGAAGCAGCGATAGTCGTAAACAACAATGCTGCCGCGGTTCTATTGGTGGTAGCCGCGTTGGCTGCCGGGCGCGATGTTCCGGTTAGTCGTGGCGAGAGCGTTGAGATTGGGGGATCGTTCCGCGTCCCCGAAGTAATGGAACAGTCAGGTGCGCGGTTGATTGACATCGGCACGACCAACCGCACGCGGTTGGCCGACTATCAAAAAGCGATCGCACGAGCTGACGTTGACGCGACGATGGTCCTCAAGGTTCATCCCAGTAACTACCGTGTCGAAGGATTCGTCGAGGAGACTTCGATCTCGGAGCTGGCGACGCTCGACGTACCGGTAGTTGCCGATATCGGGAGCGGTCTGATCGACTCGGGTTGCCCATGGCTAGATGGTCCGCCACCGGCATGGTTGGCTGGCGAACCAGCGGCCGTCCAGAGCCTTGCGGCGGGTGCGGCACTGGTTACCTTCAGCGGCGACAAGCTGCTTGGCGGTCCGCAAGCCGGCATCATCGCTGGCCGGGCCGATCTGGTTGAAGCCTGCTTGCAGCATCCGCTAGCGCGAGCACTCCGGCCGGGTGGTCTTGTGTTATCGGCTCTACAAGACACAGCGCTCACCTACCTTCGCAAGGACGCGGCGGCCACGATTCCCTTCTGGAAGATGGTCGCCACCCCCGTCGCTGAGCTACAACAGCGCGCCGAACGTGTTGTCGCAGCGATCAGCGACGCTCATCCCAGCGCGGTGGCTGCACCAATGAAGTCGCTTCCCGGTGCTGGCTCAGCACCCGGGGTGACGATGCCTTCATTCGGTGTTCTCCTCGATGGCGATCATGTCGAAAGTCTGCGGAATGGAGTGCGACCGGTGATCGCCCGCTCGCGAGATCAACGAACATCACTCGACCTTCGTTCCGTCGACCCGGCCGACGACGAGTTGTTGATCGACGCGCTCGTCGCGGTGTCGTGAGCAAGATCACGCCCTGGTTCCATCGATGACGGTTATCGCCACGGCCGGGCACGTTGACCATGGCAAGTCGTCGCTGGTGATGGCACTCACAGGTACCCACCCCGACCGGCTCGAAGAAGAACGGCGACGGGGCCTCACGATTGATCTGGGGTTCGCTCACACGACGCTGCCTTCAGGGGAGGAGTTGAGCTTCATCGACGTCCCGGGCCACGTGAAGTTCCTGCGTAACATGTTGGCCGGTGTCGGCGGCGTTACAGCTTGTGTTTTCGTGGTCGCCGCGACCGAGGGGTGGAAGCCGCAATCTGAAGAGCATTTACGGATCCTCCAACTTCTCGGCATCTCCAAGGGCATCATCGCTGTAACCAAGACCGACCTTGTCGATGACGAGTGGCTCGAACTAGCAGAGCTCGAAATCGTCGAACACGTCGAGGGAACATTCCTCGAAGATGCTCCCCTTATCCCGGTCTCCACTGCAGCTGGTTCGGAGACTGGGCTCAACGAGTTACAGGCAGCGCTCGATGAACTCATCGTGAGTTCGGCCGTGGTAGCCGACCGGCACCGGCCGCGACTCTGGCTCGATCGCGTGTTCGCGGCGAAGGGCAGCGGCACGATCAGTACAGGCACCCTCACGGGAGGACGGCTCGCGGTCGACCAGCGAGTGACGATCGAACCGGGCGGCCTGCCGGCACGGATTCGCGGCATTCAGAACGCGGGTCGTGGAGTCGACGAGATCGGACCGGGCAATCGTGTCGCGGTCAACTTGGCCGGAGTCGATCATCATCAACTCGCGCGCGGCTACGCCGTGGT
Source organism: Ilumatobacteraceae bacterium (assembly GCA_019090765.1). GTDB lineage: Bacteria > Actinomycetota > Acidimicrobiia > Acidimicrobiales > Ilumatobacteraceae > Sva-07. Next base: position 1,822 of record JAHRVJ010000207.1, on the reverse strand, counting down.
CGAACCCGATCGCTGGATGATGACCGACCGCCTTGACGCTTCACTCGAAGTGCTCGGATCACTCACTCACGACGTGTCCCGGCGGGGCGCCTACGTGGCCTACTTCGGTTCGGGTGAGCATTCGGTCAAGCTCCGGGTGCTTGGTACTGAGGCTCTAGCCCCCGGAGCGGAAGGCTCGGTGCGACTGTTTCTGCCCCAGGCATTACCGCTGCTACCAGGTGACCGTTTTGTCTTGCGTGAGTCCGGCCGCGACGAAACAGTCGGTGGCGGTGAGATACTCGATATTGCCCCGGTGCTGCGGGCCTCAAGGGCGCAGCCGGACCGGTCGATCGACAGGCTCGTCCGTGAGCGAGGGTGGGTCACGGTGGCCGATATCGAACAACTCACTGGTGAGGTGGTTGAACCGACGATTGCCGAGTGGCTGACTACTTCCGAAGCAATCGCTGAGATGGCCGCGGCGCTACAAGTACGGGTCGATGACGCTGGTCCGGCCGGGGCCGACCTGGCTTCATTCGACGAACGTGAGCGGGCGGTGTTGGAAACCCTTGAGGGCGTCGCGATCGAATCTGGTCGTGTTGCTCCTGCTGACGCGGTGGACCCGTTTGTCGACCACCCGTTCCTCGCGATCTTGCTCGACGGCATGTTTGCGCCACCCGCGTCTGACGATGTTGACCGTGGCGAATTGCGCGAGCTGATTCGGCGTGGCCACGTCGTGCAACGTGATGGCGTTCACTTCCACCGCGACGCGATCGAGGCAGCAGCGCTGGTGGCGGCGGGTCTACTCGGGGCATCACCCGACGGGTTCACGGTGGCTCAGTTCCGCGACGCCACCGGAGCGAGCCGTAAGTACGCGTTGCCGCTCGTTGCCGAACTTGATGCCCGCGGAATTACCCGCCGCCGTGACGACCTGCGGATTGCGGGACCGCGCCTACCCGAGCTCTGATCCGGCTAGTCGCAGTAGCTCCGGTCAGCTCTGTGCGGGAGTGTCTGTGTCAACGGCAGTTGACGAATCGTCTGACGATTCCTCGTCCGGCGTCTCGTCGTCTTTGCCCGGCTTCTTGCGCATCTCGCGGTAGTCGCGAGCAGCACCTTCGAGCGGTTCAACATCGAGCGTGATGCCATCGATCGCGACGACGCGGATCGTCCCGCCTGCCAACACAGGGGTGGCGCGGTTGATTCGTGCCCGCCATCGTGCCGTGCCAATTTCGATGATGCCTTCAGGATTGACGTCCTCGACAACGGTGCCTTCTTCGCCGATCATCCACTCGCGGCCGATGGTTGGGGTTGCGAACCGTGTTCGGACCATCGAGGGCATTCCGACGATGAAGGTCAGTGTGATTCCGATGAGTCCGGTGAAGAGCGCAATCCAACCCGGCCGCATCGACGAGCCAGGGATCGACTCGAACAGGAACCAACTGCCAACGATGGTGAAAACGATCCCGACACCGGTCCAGAATCGCGGGATTCCCACCTGCACGTCGATCGCAAATGCCAGCATCGCGAGCATGATCAGCGCCACGGCCCATGTCTGCGTGGGGAGTACTGCGAGACCGCTGAAGGCGAGCACAGTTGATACTGCGCCGATCGCGCCGGCCAGGCCGACGCCCGCAGTGAAGAACTCGAACACCAGCAATGCCAGACCGATCAGCAACAGCAAGTAGGCCACTGGTGGGCTGGCGACGGTGTGGAAGAGCTGATCGATGAGTGACAGTTTCGAGAAGCGGACAACCGAGATTGTGTCGAACCGAGTTGAGCCGTCGTCAAGAACGACTAGCTCTGTGGTGTGGAGGGCAACGCCGTTTTCTTCGTAGCCGTCCATTGC
>JAHRVJ010000206.1 GCA_019090765.1 Ilumatobacteraceae bacterium | reverse complement strand
TACCCGGCGGCGTAGGCCTCGTCGAGCGCGGCGGCCACTCGTTCGTGCGCCAATGCCATCTCGCCCCGGATGTAAAGGAAACACTGGGACAGCCCAGCGGCGTAACTGGCGATCAGACAGCCTTCGATCAGCTGATGCGGATCGCACTCCATCAGCAACCGGTCTTTATAGGTGCCGGGCTCGGACTCGTCGCCGTTAACCACCAGGTACCGCGGCCAGACTCCATCGGGCGTGAAACCCCATTTGGTGCCCGCGGGAAAGCCCGCGCCGCCGCGACCCAGCAAAGTGGAATCACGAACGTTCTGGTGGACATCACTTGGCGACTTGGCAAGCGCGGCACGCAGCCCCTCGTAGCCACCCGTGGCCAGGAAGCGTTCAAGAGTGTGAGCATCTTCGTGCTTGAAACGCGAAGTGACTATCTCGGGACGTTCACCTGGGTAGAAGCCGGGCGCCCATGGATACGGGCTAACGACTCGCGTATTGTCGATCATTCCGGGCTCACCTGAATCCATTTAGGACCGTCGGTAACCGCATCAGGATCGGTTGCCCCGACAGCGCGGTCGGCGGGAATTCGTTGACGGGTCCGGCCCAACGTGCCATGCGGTGGAATATGGTCTTCGAGGGCACCTGACCGCAATGCGGCGACGAGCTGATCGAACGACTCGGGGGTAACTCGATACTGGTGGCGATAGTTGACCTGGAGAGTCGGCGCCTCGGTACAGGCCGCCTGGCACTCGGCGTGCTGCAACGTAATCAGGCCATCTGAGGTGGTTCCCCCAGCTTTGACACCAAGCGTCTCCTCAGCATGATGCATTAACGCGTCAGCTCCCATCAGAGCACACGACATCGTGCCGCACACATTGATGAGGTATTTGCCAGTGGAGGTGAATCGGAACATCTCGTAGAACGATGCGGTGCCATACACCTCGGCTGGAGTGACATCAATTAGCTCCGCGACATGACCCATCGCGTCGTTGGTGACATAGCCGTTTTGTTCTTGACTGAGATGAACTAGCGGGATCAGGGCCGACTTCTTTTTCGGATAGCGCGCGATGATCTCTTTGGCGATGATGACGTTGTGATCGGTTAGACGGCTCATCGGGTGCTGCTCCTCATCATCGATCAACCCCGCCAAGTACCGGGTCGACCGAGGAGATCACGGCCACGGCATCAGCAACGAGGCCGCCACGCATCATGTGCGGCAGACATTGGATGTTGACGAAAGACGGATCACGCATGTGCATCCGATACGGATTGGCTGATCCGTCGCTCGCGATGTAGCAACCGATTTCGCCGCGCGGACTCTCGATGCCGAGGTAAACCTCACCTTCGGGAACCTTGAAGCCTTCGGTAAATATCTTGAAGTGATGGATGAGTGCTTCCATCGACTCGTCGATGCGTGCCCGCGGCGGCGGGGTGACCTTTTTGTCTTGAATCCGATAGTTCCCGCTCGGGAGCTGTTCCAGAATCTGGCGAACGATTTTCATCGACTCGCGAATTTCAGCAAGACGAATCGCGTAACGGTCGAACGCATCGCCGTAAGAGCCCACAATGACGTCGAAGTCCATCTTGTCGTAGTGCAGGTATGGCTCGCCACGACGCAGATCCCACTCGACCCCGGTGGAGCGAAGAATGGGACCGGTTGCGCCGAGTGCCATTGCTTCGTTTGGTGTAATGACGCCAACCCCCTGAAGACGCTGGCGCCAAATTGGCTGACCGGTCATCAAGATGTCGTACTCGTCCAGACGGTCGGGCAGCAGGTCAAGGATGCGCATCACGCCGTCACGCCACCCGGCGGGCAGGTCGGCCGCGAGGCCACCGGGACGAATGTAGTTGTGGTTCATCCGCAGGCCGGTGACCTCCTGGAAGAAGCGCAAAACTTCCTCGCGTTCACGCCACCCGTAAATCATCATCGACACCGCGCCAAGATCCATGCCGTTGGTCGCCATAAACAGCAGGTGGCTGCTCATCCGGTTGAGCTCGGCGAGCAGCATCCTGATCCACACGGCTCGGTCGGGGATTTCGCCATCGATTCCGAGCAGCTTCTCGGTTGCCATCGAAAAGACGAGTTCGTTGGCGAGCGGACTCAGGTAGTCCATTCGGGTGACGTTCGTACCGCCCTGGGCAAACGTGAGTTGCTCGCCGGTCTTTTCCATCCCTGTATGCAGATAACCGATGATCGGCTTACACCGCAGAACAGTTTCGCCCTGCAGTTCGAGCATCAGCCGGAGCACACCATGTGTTGAAGGGTGCTGCGGTCCCATGTTGATGATCATCGTCTGATCTTCGTCAGGATCGTCGGGCAGATCACCGAGCTTGGCGACCTCAGCCTCAGACATCCGCAAGACTGCGCCAACTTCGCGCAGTACTTCGGTTGCCGTTAGTTCGCTGCGTGGCCGCAGTTGCTGACCGCCTTCATCTGTAGCGGCAACAAACCGTTGATAGTCAGTCGTGTTCTCAGTATCGGCACTCATCAAGAATTCGCTTCTTTGAACTGCACCGGAATCCGCCCGACGTCGTAGTCCTTGCGGAGGGGATGACCAACCCAGTCTTCTGGCATCAGAATCCGAGTGAGGTCGGGATGATCGCTGAACTCAATTCCGAACATGTCGAACGCTTCGCGTTCCATTGCTTCGGTGCCGGGATGAAGATCGAAGAGCGAAGGCAGAACGGCGTCGGATTCGGGTACCTGCACCCGTAGCCGGATACGGCGGCAGCCGACAGTATCGAGCAGGTTGACGGCCACCTCGAAACGTTGCGCATCGACACTCGCGGGGAGCGGACGATCCATGAACTCGAGATAGTCGACACCGGCAAGGTCGACACACATCAGGTAACCGTCGTCGGCGAGCGCTTTGACCAGATCGACATACTGTTCACGGCTGGGGAACACCACCGTCTGGCCAAGTGAAGAACCCACCAGGCAGCCATGCAGTTCGGGCACTGCTTCGTTCGACTCCTCGGGAGCGACTGATTCATCGGTCGTCGCGGCATCATCGCTCATGGCTGCTTCGTTCCGAGCAGTACGGGCGTGCTCGTGGGCTCGATGAACTCGACATGCACATTGGCGCCGGCACCAGTTTCGTCGCGGCGCTTAAGGAGCTCGTCGTTCTCGATTAGGCCGTGCAGCGTTTCGATGGCATGAATCAGCGTCTCGGGCGTGGGCGGGCAGCCGGGTGCGTACACGTCCACGGGCACCACTTGATCGACGCCCTGGACAATGGCGTAGTTGTTGAACATTCCGCCAGAGGAGGCGCACACGCCCATTGAGATAACCCACTTGGGTTCCATCATCTGGTCGTAAACCTGGCGAAGCACGGGGGCCATCTT
>JAHRVJ010000205.1 GCA_019090765.1 Ilumatobacteraceae bacterium | reverse complement strand
TCAATATGACCTCGACATGGCTGTGCTCGCGCAACGATCTGATCGCCAATGCGGCGGTGCTCGCAGCAGCTGCGGCGGTCTGGCAACTCGACAGCGCCTGGCCCGACGTGATCGTCGGCGTCGCGATCGCGTTGCTCTTCCTTCGCACCGCCGTCGAGGTGATCCGCGGCGCGCGCATTGAATTGGCCAGAGCTGACGAGGAATTGACACAAGTCACGGGTTGATAGGGCCCCGACACGGGAACCTGATCCGACGACGGACATGACCTCTATCTGGGGCGTCGTGGCGTTACCACTCGCTCTGCGGTGCGCAGTCGTGTCTACATGAGCGAGCTGCGGCGACGAACCTCGGAACCGTGCCACGGCGCACTATCTGAGGTGCCGGAGGAACAGCCAAGCCACGCAGAACAATGGGCTCCGGGGCCTCCACCGCCGTGAGGGATGCAGAACGTCTTGCGAACTGTGCTCACCTGCTCGTTGGGCGGAGAGTTCGGGATCTTGCACGAATCCTCGTCACACCCCAACTGGTTATGCAACCACCGCACCCCCTTCAAGAAGTGTGCTAGTCATAGGCGTGGGATCAGAAGAAGCTCAAGGACTGCTTTGGGGGGTCGAGCCGGAAGGTTGGGCTTCACATGAGTCGAATCATTCACCCCTGTGGCGAGCGATGATGGAGGCAACCGACATCGGCTCGGGCAAGAGTGTCCTCGACATCGGCTGCGGTACTGGACACTCGAGTGCTCTGATCAAACAGGCCGGCGCCACAGTCGTCGGGGTTGATGCCTCTCAGGGGCTGGTCGACTACGCGAACACGACCTTCAACGGTGTCGAATTCCAGGTCGGCGGTATCGAAGAGTTGGCCTTCGGAGACGACGAATTCGACGTGGTCTTCGCGGCGAACTCAGTGCAATACGCCGCGGACTTGGGTACTGCACTCCTGGAACTCGGGAGGGTGTGCAAGCCCGGGGGCTCGATTGTCGCCGGTCTCTTCGGACCGCCCGAAGCAGTCTCATACAAGCCCGTTCTCGACGCTCTGGGTCAGTTCATGCCGAAGCCACCTCCTGGTGGCAAGCCCGGCGGTCCGTTTCGACTGTCTGCTCCTGGGGTGCTCGAAGAGAGCTTCACTTCGGCTGGAATCAAGGTGTCACGAACCGGCGAAGTGAACTGCCCGTTCGGGTACGAAAGCTGGGACCAGTTCTGGCCAGGCACGCGGGCTGCGGGACCTACCCAGATGGCCATCGGTTTTGCGGGACTGGACGCTGTCGAGGAGGCCACTCGCAAAGCCGTCGAGCCACTCACCGCCGAGGACGGCAGCATCGCGTTCGATACGAACGTGTTCGTCTACGTCGTCGGGCAGGCCTAAATACCCCGCCAGGGGACCGTTACCAGAGAAAGCCAACCCGCCCGCAACCGAGGATAAGAACGCATCGTTCCTGCTAGACGGCACGTTCTGACGTGCCGACACGAAGCGCCCGCCCTAACGCTACTCGGCGAGCTCGAAGTGCTCGCCGGCAACCAACACCGTACTGCCGATACCGCCCGCGATCCGATATGTACCGGCCGGCAGCGGTTCCGCAGTTGACACCGATCGAGCTTCTACGTCCCCGGGAGCGAGGGTGATGAGCACTGGAAGCCCCAAACACGAGTCGAGCGAGGCGCACAGTTCGCTCTGTGATGTATCCAATGGTTTGCCACTCGTCTCCCACCCACCGTTGCAGCGGCCAGTAAGTGACATTCTGGATCGTCGATTCGCTGTCGTTGCGAGCTGCCGCGGTGAGGATCGTCCCCTCGCCCTTGAGATCCTCGTGGCGACCGAACCCCAGATCGAGACGACCTTGAGAAGGGCCTAGCGGCTCTCTGCGTAGGCCTCCAGTGGCTCGCAGGAACAGACGAGGTTGCGGTCTCCATAAGCGCCGTCGATACGTGAGACCGGCGGAAAATACTTGGATCCGCGCAGCGTGTCGATGGGAAAGGCACCAAGCTCGCGGGGATACGGGCGGTCCCATTCGCCGACCAGATCCTCGGAAGTATGGGGCGCATGGCGCAACGGACTCTGCTCAAGCGGCCAGTCACCCGCAGCGACCCGATCAACCTCACCACGAATCCCGATCATCGCATCGCAGAACCGATCGAGTTCGCGCAAAGTCTCACTCTCGGTTGGTTCGATCATCAGGGTTCCAGGCACCGGGAAACTCATCGTCGGCGCATGAAACCCATAGTCCATCAGCCGCTTCGCAATGTCGTCAACGGTCACTCCGGTGTCCTTAGTGATTGGACGCACGTCAACGATGCACTCATGGGCGACTCGTCCGCCGTTGCCCCGATAGAGCACGGGGAAGTATGGGTCGAGCCGTTCCGCTAGGTAGTTCGCCGCCACAATTGCGACTGCTGTTGCCTTGGTGAGCCCAGGTCCGCCCATCATCTCCAAGTACATCCAGGAGATCGGAAGAATTCCCGCCGATCCGAATGGAGCCGCCGCGACGGCGCCAACCGTCGCGTCGTCATCGAGGGGGTGTCCGGGGAGGAATGGTGCCAGGTGGCTGCGAACCCCAATGGGCCCAACCCCTGGGCCGCCGCCGCCATGAGGGATACAGAACGTCTTGTGGAGGTTGAGGTGACTGACGTCGGCACCAAATTCGCCAGGGCGGGCGTAGCCAACAAGCGCATTCAGATTCGCCCCATCGATGTAGACCTGGCCGCCAGCGTCGTGGACCAACTTGCAAAGGTCTCGAATCTCGGCCTCGAAGACGCCGTGAGTGGAGGGGTAGGTAACCATGATTACCGACAGGTTGTTGGCAATCTCGGCGATTTTTGCCCGAGCATCGTTGAGATCGATGTTGCCAGAATCGTCGCAGGCCACTATGACCACCTTCATCCCAGCCATCACCGCGCTTGCGGCGTTTGTGCCGTGAGCGCTGGAGGGAATCAGACAGATCGTGCGCTGGTCGTCACCACGCGAGCGGTGGTATTCGCGGATCGCCAGCAACCCAGCGAACTCGCCCTGGCTGCCAGCATTGGGCTGCACGCTCACCGCGTCATAGCCAGTGATCGTTGCCAATCGCTGTTCAAAATCGCCGATCAGCTCGGTGTATCCGGCAACTTGGTCAGCGGGCGCAAAGGGATGGACATCGGCGAACTCCGGCCAGGTGATCGGAATCATCTCCGAGGTCGCATTGAGCTTCATAGTGCAGGAACCGAGGGGGATCATCGTCCGATCCAGCGCAAGGTCGCGATCGCTCAGGCGGCGCAGGTAGCGGAGCATCTCGTGCTCGCTGTGATATTTGCCAAACACCGACTGGGTGAGAAACTCATCACTTCGGCGCGCATCGGCCTTCAACCCGTCCGGAGCCAGATCGCGTTCCGCTTCCGATGACGGGTGGCCGCCGAGCACGGTGACTATCGCGTCGACCGTCTCGAGGGTCGTCGTCTCGTCAAAGGTGATCGCCACTGCATTGTCTGCGGCACGTCTGATGTTGAATCCCGCGGCGAGCGCGGCTGCCACTGACTCGTCAGCCGAGTCGACCGCAATCGTCAAGGTGTCGAACCACGTCCGATGCCGCACCTCCATGCCTCTGGCGAGCAGCCCGTTGGCCGCGATTGACGTGAGTCGCTGCACACGCTCAGCGATTCTGGTGAGCCCTTCGCGGCCGTGCCACGCGGCGTACAGGCCAGCGATGTTCGCCAGCAACACTTGCGATGTGCAAATATTCGAGGTCGCCTTCTCACGTCGGATGTGCTGTTCGCGGGTCTGCAGCGCCAGCCTTAGGGCCGGTCGGCCCTCGGTGTCGGTGCTTACCCCAACGAGCCGTCCTGGCAGAGCTCGCGCAGCACGTTCATGGGCAGCGATGAACGCCGCGTGTGGTCCGCCATAGCCCATGGGGACACCGAATCGCTGCGCCGACCCAATCGCGATGTCGGCACCCATTTGGCCTGGGGGAGTAGCCAACACACACGCCAGCGGGTCGGTAGCAACCGCCACGATCCCGCCCAAATCGTGGATTCGACTGATTACCCCAGACCAATCGACAATCGCGCCGGAGGAAGTTGGAAGGCTGAACAAGGCTCCAAAGAGCCCGTCGCCGTCGGGGGTATCAATGTCGTCAACGTCTCCGATCACCAGGTCGATACCAATCGGTGCGGCACGCGTTTTTAGGACGGCCAGCGTCTGGGGATGCGTATCACGATGGGCGAGGAAACGATTCGATTTAGACTTTGACAGGCGACGAGCCATCGCCATTGCCTCGGCGGCCGCTGTCGGTTCATCCAGAAGGGAGGCGTTGGCAACTTCGAGCCCGGTCAGTTCGGTCACCAGCGTCTGAAAATTGAGCAGCGCCTCTAGGCGTCCTTGGCTGATCTCGGGTTGATAGGGCGTGTACGCGGTGTACCAGGCTGGGTTCTCGAGCACGTTGCGGACCAGAACTGGGGGAGTGGTAGTTCCGACATACCCCATCCCAATCAGGCTCGTAACGAGCGAGTTCTTCGACGCCATCTTCCGCAGCCGCGCGAGCGCCTCAGCTTCGGGCACACCGCCTGGCAGATCGAGATCGGTCGACATCCGAATCGCAGCGGGCATCGTCTCGTCAATCACGGATTCGGCCGATGGCGCGTTCAGCGTCGTCAGCATTGCTTCGATATCGGTCGGGGAGGGTCCGATATGTCGTCTCGTGAATTCGTCGCGCTCGAAGAGATCGTCGATGCGAGCAGGTTCAGGTGTGGACATGAAGAAGCCTCCGATGGCGATCGTGCTTCCCCAGCTGTCACGGGGCCTGAGAGTTTGACCGGCGCCCCAACGGCACAGGCTTTCCCCGTCGGCGGACCCGAGATGCTCAGCAGATGGGCTGAGTTGCCTCACGGGTCACTTTCCAGCGTGCCTTACTCGAACGGTCCGGTGGCCTGAGAGATTCCGGGGAGGTTGCTCCTTCGGCGCCATCGCTGCCTATGAGGGTTAGCTCACAGTATCGATGGCTCTCCCGCCCGAGTTGAACGGCGATTCAGTTGTAGG
>JAHRVJ010000204.1 GCA_019090765.1 Ilumatobacteraceae bacterium | reverse complement strand
TTCATCGGAGAGACATGTGCGGTCGATGAGGTTATTGCGAGCCCGCTGTTGCGGGCACAGCAAACAGCTGCCGCCTTTGGGCTGCAGATTGAGACAGATCCGGAGTGGATGGAGTTGTCGTACGGTGAATACGAAGGAACTCCCCATGGTGATGTTCCGGCGGAGGTGTGGCAGCGCTGGAGCGCAGATCCGCATTTTGCTCCGGTCGGCGGCGAATCGCTGGCAGCGTTAGACGCTCGGGTCCGCATCGCGTGTGAGGCCCTGATCGAGCGGGCTACTGACCGCAATCTTGTCGTGGTCAGCCATGTCTCACCAATCAAGGCCGCTGTTGGTTGGGCGCTCGACGTGGATCTCTCGGTCGGCATTGCGTTCAACAGTCACCTTGATCAGGCGTCGGTGTGCCGAATCATCTTTCGGTCCGGACGCCCGCTGCTGCAGAGCTTCAACGAGTGTGCTCGCGGACTGCCTGAACAGCCTGAGGCGGACTGGCTCGCAAGTATCGATGGCACCTAGTACGGTAAGTGAGACACGACCGCTGAAAGGGCCCGATCACCATGAAGAAGCTTTCGCCACTATTGCTGCTCGCAATCATTGCTGCTGTCGCCTACGCGATGATGTCGCGCGACGACTCCACCGTCACCTGATCTAGTCCCCGGTTGCCGGGGCTGTTAGCTATTTCTAATAGCCAGCCTGGGCTCGTTTTTCAGGGCCGTGATGGCCCCGCCAGACCACACTCAGTGGGTGGCTACGCAGAACTCGTTGCCCTCCGGGTCGGCCATCGTCGTCCATCGAACTCCCCATTCCTCTTTGTCGTGGACGACGGTTGCCCCCAGTGAGGAGAGCCGCTCGACTTCTGCTGCGCGATCGTCAGCCTGCAGATCCAGGTGTACTCGATTCTTAACTGTCTTGGATTCGCTGACATTGATGAACATCATCTGTGGTCCGGCGCCGTCGGGGCTGGACCGGCCGATGGAGGCAAAGAACTGGCTCGGTGCAGGTTCAGGGTCGATCGGCTGATCGAACGCGGCCGACCAGAATTCCGCGACTTTCAGGGCATCGTGGCAGTCGAAGGTTGTGGCGGCAATTGACAGGCTCATAGTGCTCTGCTCTCTGTGGTGGGGGGATTGTTGTTCGCGAGTCAGGCGGTCCGCGGTCGGCCAACAGACTTCCACAGATAGTCCGTCCATTCCACCTACAGCTGCCGGCTGACCCCGTCGGATACGCCGGTGAAGATGGGCTCGAATACTGACCTTGACACGTAGCAGCAAACTTGCCAGAATCAAACCACACCGCAATAGCAGAATTGCTTACGTATATACATCGAAGGGGATTTGATGAGGTATTCGCGCAAGATCGTTTCGGCACTGGCAGCATCGGCTTTGGTGATGGCTGCTTGTAGTAGCGACGACGACTCTGGGGGATCGTCAGACACTGTCGAGCCAGCCTCGTCGGACACTGAATCGAGCAGTACGGAAGCGCCACCGGAGGATTCCGTCGTGGCTACAGATGGACCCGACACCTCTGATGCTCCGGTTGAGACTGACCCACCCAAGCCGGAGGTTCAGACGATTGGTGTCGGGCGCTCGTCGGTGCCGGTTGCCGATGGTTACGACGAAAGTGGGACGTTCACCTGGGCCTACACGGTTCCGGTTACGAGCTTCGACCCCCACCGTGGGGTGTCGGGATTCGACCAGAACTGGCTGTTCCCGGTCTATGACCGCCTGGTCTATTCCTCACCCGATGGCGGACTCGAACCAATGCTGGCCACCGATTGGCGGATCGTCGACGACGGCTTGGGGATTGAGATGGATATTCGTGAGGGGGTCGTCTTCCAGGACGGCACGCCACTAGACGCCGCGGCAGTCAAGGCGAACCTCGACCGAGCTCGTACCGATGAGCAGAGTGTCTTGTTGCCAGTCCTTGCGTCTCTTGCAGATGTGGAGGTATTGGACGAGTTCACGGTCAAGCTCGTGCTGACGGGTGGCTTGGGTCCGATGCTGGCAACCCTGGCCGACCGCGCTGGGATGATCATCAGCCCGGCAGCCTTCGATTCCCCCGACCTGGCTACCCAGCCTGTCGGCACCGGTCCCTACATGGTCGAAGAGAACCGACTCGGAGACCGTGTGATCTACTCCCAGTTCGCCGACTACTGGGACCCCGAAGTGCAGCGCACCGAGAAGATCGAGTTCCGAGTGATGCGCGACGACCAGACTCGGTTAAACGCATTGCAGGCCAATGAGATTGACATGGCGCTTGTCCGCCAGAACCAGGTTGGAATTGCTGAAGATGCCGGGATGGAAATTCTGGCTGGAAACACACCAACGTTCTACAACCTGTCCTTCAACGCTGAGATGGAACCGTTCGACGACGCAAACGTTCGTCTTGCTCTACAACACGCGATGGATCGGGCACTGATCTCTGAAGGCCTCTTCGATGGCCTCTGCACGGCGCAGATCCAACACTGGCCGTCTGGCAGCTTCGCCTACGATTCAGAGCTTGGCAGCGGACTTGATGTCTGGGACTACAACCCCGACAAGGCCGTTGACCTGCTCACCGAGGCCGGCTTGCCGGACGGATTCGAGTTCACCGTCATCGTTCCGAGCATCACCGGGTTCCAGTCGATTGCCGAGGTTCTTCAGGACCAGTTCTCCGATATCGGTGTCACGATGAACATTCGAGTCGTCGAAGGAGCCCAGGTCAGCGAGGAGTTCCTGGTTGCGAAGTCAGCCGAGGCGAGCATTGGTTCGTACTCACCGAGCCCGGACCCAGATGGTGTGATGACCCGGCTGCTGCTTCCTGATGCACTCGGTAACCCCGGGCACCTGTCTTCCGACGAGGTCGTGGCTCTGGCCGCTGAGGCAGCCAACCTGGTCGACACCGACGAGCGGGCAGAGCTGTACCACGAACTGACACAGGCACTCATCGACCTGGTCCCGCATTCCACTCCGGTATGCATGCAGGTTCGCACCGAGGCGTTCCAGCCAGGGGTCAGCGGACTCGACATATACGCCAGTGGCGCCCGAGACTATCGAGGCGTCGCCGTCGGATCCTGACCCTTGCTCCACTACCTGATCCGTCGGTTACTGGGAGTAATCCCGCTGCTGTTGATCGTGGCAGTGATGGCATTCGGGTTGATCTATCTCGTGCCCGGCGACCCAGCGGTCGCCGTGGCAGGAGAGAGCGCAACCCCTGAGCGGGTCGAGCAAGTCCGCGCCGAACTCGGGCTCGATGGGAACTTCATCGAGCAGTTCCGAAGCTGGGCGTCGGACTTGCTGCACGGCGACCTCGGAACATCATTGTTCAACGACATCCCCGTCTGGGACCAGATCGAAGCCCGGCTGCCGGCCACAATGTCGCTGGTCGGGTTCGGGCTGGTGCTCGCGTTGCTCGTCGGAATCCCGATTGGGGTGATCGCTGGGTTGCGCCAAGGTACATGGGTCGACCGATTGCTGACCGTCTTCGCAACGGCGGGTATCGCAATGCCGGCGTTCTGGTTGGCAACCCTGCTGATCCTGTTCTTCGCGGTCGACCGGCACCTTCTTCCCGCTACTGGATACGTCCCGTTCAGCGAGAGTCCGTGGGAGTGGTTCAGACACATGCTGCTACCGGGGTTGGCGATTGGTGCGGCCTCCGCGGCCGAGGTTGCTCGCCAGACTCGTAGTGGAGTTGTGTCGGTCGTC
>JAHRVJ010000203.1 GCA_019090765.1 Ilumatobacteraceae bacterium | reverse complement strand
CGCCGAACGTTCAAGTACATCGTGGCGACACCGGCGCGCTCGTTGCTGAGCGTGTTCGTTGCGACCCCCCAGCCTTCGTCGAGACCGCCCAACATCGCTGACACGGGCACCCTGACATCAGTGAAGAACAGTTCAGCGAACCCGCGCCCGCCAGCCATTGTGAGGATCGTTCGCGCCTCGATACCCGGCGTCTTCATGTCGACCAGTAGTGCGGTGATGCCTTTGTGTTTGGGCACCTCTGTATTGGTCCGTACATAGAGCTGACACCAGTCGGCCAAGTCGCCATTGGAGTTCCAGGTTTTCGAGCCGTTGATGATGAAGTGTTCGCCATCGCGAACCGCCCGACACTGGAGGGAAGCGAGGTCGGACCCGGCGTCGGGCTCAGACATCCCTTGGCTCCAGATTTCGTCACCGCGCAACATCGGCCGCAGGAATCGCTGCTGCTGCTCAGCGGTACCGAGCGCCATGATCGCGGGCGCAATGTTGGCGACCCCGATGGCATTCACCGGGCCCGGGGCCCCCGCCGCGGCCATCTCCTCGTGATAAGCAAATTGGTGCTCGATACCCGCGCCGCTGCCGCCGAACTCTTGCGGCCAAGCAATCGCCCCGTATCCAGCATCGACGAGGGTGGCATTCCATTCCCGTTGCGCCGCGAACGCTACGTCGCGATCAGGATGCGAAACTGCCTCAGCTACCGCCTCAGTGAAGCTGCTCGCAAGCCACCCTTTCAGGTCGGCGCGGAACGCCTCAACGGCGGTCGAGGGAGAGGTTTCTGTGGTCATTATATTGCTCCTCCGAGCGTGCGTGCGTGTACGCGGATCTGATCAGGTCGGCCCGCGATCCTAGGCGATTCTGACACTGACGTCATATTCGTCGCAGGCCCTTGGGGTCTTCGGAATTTTCTGAATATGGGCGTGGCGTCGTTGATCACTATGGTTGACACCAGCGTCAGAAGCACCTGCGCTGCGCACACCACCGTTCAGCCACGAAACCTTAAACAAAAAGGGGAAACAATGTCAGACCTGGTCAACTATGAAGGCAAGCGTGTCGTAGTCGTCGGGGGGTCATCCGGGATGGGAGCCGCGACCGCTCAACAGGCCGCCCAACTCGGCGCAGAAGTAATCGTGCTCGACGTAGCTGACATTGGCTACCCGTGCACACAAGCCATCAAGGTCGACCTCCGCGACCAAACGAGCGTCGATGCCGCCCTCGACCAGATCCAAGGCCCCGTCCACGCCGTGCTGGCCTGCGCTGGAGTCGCCGACGGAACGCCCAACATCATGACGATCAACTTCACGTCTCAACGCCACTTGGTTGAAGCTCTCGTCACCACCGGCAAGCTCGGCCCTGGTGGTTCGATCGGGTTCATCTCCTCCGTCGCCGGTCTGGGATGGATGGACAATCTCGACAACGTCAAAGAGTTCCTCGCCACGCCCGATTGGGATACCGCAGCTGCCTGGATCGACGAGCATGAAGGCACCGACGGATACAGCTTCAGCAAGATGGCAATCAACTGCTACGTCGCACAGCAGGCTTTCCCCATGCTGCAAAAGGGCCTCCGCATCAACGCAATCATGCCCGGCCCGACCGACACTCCACTCGCCCAGGCGAATGCCGACCAGTGGTTGACCTTTGGCGCCGACTATCGCGAAGCGGCCGATGTGCCCACACTGGTGCCAGCGCAGATGAGTAACACGCTGCTATTTCTAGCGAGCGATGCCGCAAGTGGCGTGAACGGAATCACGATGCTTGTGGACCAGGGCCATGTGGCAGCTTCGCTTGTCGACGCGTTCGATGCCCCGCTCGTAAAGGTGCTTGCCGGGCTCGCCGAGTTCGAGCCGTGGATGCTCGGCGTCGGGGAGCGACCGGAGAGCTAGTCGCCGTCTTTGGCGACGCTGATCGCGTCTTCGGGGCAGTTGTTAACACCAATCATCGCTCGCGCTTCAAGTTCGGGCGGCACATCGGCAATGTTCGGATCGCAGTATCCGTTGTCATCGGGCTCGAATATTTCGGGGACCAGGCTGTAGCAACGCCCGTGACCACTGCAGACCTCGGTATTGACCACTAATTTCATTGCGTCTCCTCGTCGGCCATCATGGCACTTCTAACAGTCATGTCATAGTAGGAGAGCGCGCCCGCTAGCTGCAAACGGAGCCAGCATGGTCAACATGACATCAGCGTTAGAACGTTGAGCCGAAAGGGGCCGCCATGGAATATCCAGAGTTCAGCCCCGATATGAGCTACTCGACGGTGAAACAACGCGTCTCGATTGCGACCACCACTTCTACTAAACGGCTGAGTCGTTCACTCGCCAACTACCAGCTCAGCATCAGATCCTTCACGTGCCGTAGGCCGGGCGGGTACTCCAGTTCTTCGTGACCTGGCTTGAGCCCATAGTCGGGAATTCGACGATGCCATTCACGCAAGGTGATCCGAAGTTCGCGCCGTGCCAGGTGCGAACCAAGACAGCGGTGCACGCCCGCACCAAAAGCGATGTGGGGATTGTCCTCGCGATCGAAACGTACCTCGAACGGATCCCCGAAGGCCTCCTGCTCAACGTCGGCCGCGCCGTAACTAACGCTGACGGGGCAGCCCGCGGCAATTTTCTGACCCTTGGGAAGCGTGACGTCTCTGGTCGCGACTCGCGGCACGCCACTAGGAACCGGGGTTTCCCAGCGCAGCAACTCTTCAACCGCACTCGGGATGATCGCGGGGTCTTGGGCGATCTGACGCCGGTGGTTGGGATGAGTTGCCAGGTAGGCAAAGAAACAGGTCAGTGAATCGCTCACCGTGTCGAGCCCTGCAATAACGAAGAGGAACATGATGTCGAGAATGTCTTCCTTACTGAGCTTGTCACCATCGACATCGGCGTCAAGAAAACGAGTGATGATGTCGTCACCGGGTTCCAGTCTCCGCCGGTCGACGAGGTCGCCGAAGTACTCGTAGATCTCTTGGCCCATGGCCTTGCGTACTTGGGCGATCACGTCGAAGTCGCCGTAGGCGTTGGGGTCGATCTTTTCGGGGTGCAGGATTCCGTTGCGCATCCTCAAGAACATCGGCAATTCGTCTTCGGGGAGCCCCAACAGCCCCAGGAACACCATCGACGGAAACAGCTCAGCAAAGTCTTCGGTGAAGTTGCACTCGCCTCGATCAATGAAAGCGTCAATCAGTTTGTTGGCCCGCTTGGTTAGGTCACCTTCTTGCGCCTCCATTCGCCGAGGCGCGAACATCGGGTCGAGCAGCTTGCGATACTTGGAATGGCCCGGGGGGTCGACGTTGAGGGGGATCAACGGCCTGACGTTGCCGAGGTGCATCTCCACTCGGGAACTGAATAGATCGTGATTGCGCAAAACGAACTGCGTGTTCTCGCGGTCGAAGCTGAAGGCAACGGCCTCGGTCTGCACCAGACCATGATCGGCGAGCAACTCCCTATACCTGGGTTGCGGCTTGGCCATCTCGTAGAGACTCGCCAACAGTTCCTCTCGGGGCAGCGCAACCGCGGCTACCTCAGACTCAAGGCCACTCATGTGATCATCCTCTCCATCATTGAAACACGGTGTCTCCCTTACCGACCCCCGTCGGTCCTGACCCCCGTCGGCAGGGCGTAACGTGGCCGACGTGTGCTAGTTTGACATAACTGTCAGGTAGTGGTCGATCCCTACCCTGGGGACGGCGTTCGATGAATGCGACAACAATGGATGACATAGCAGTGGTCGGTATTGGCCGCACCGAGTTCACTCGGGGGTCGGGTCGCACAACGCTAGGGATGGCCGCCGAAGCTTGCCGGTCGGCGATTGCTGATGCCGGTTTGACGCCTGCCGATATCGACGGCATCGCCAACTTCCAGGCAGGGGATTCTCATCCTGGGCTGGCGGTAGCTCGGGCGATCGGTGTCGATCAGCTCTCGTTGTGCCTCGACATTTCCGGCGGGGGGAACCAAGCTTGCGCGGTGGTGGCCAACGCAGCCGCGGCAGTTCGAACCGGCCAGGCCAACACCGTTGTCGTCTACCGGTCGATGAACGGCCGTTCGGGCAAACGCTTTGGTGTTGCCACCGACAACGGATCATCACCCTTGGCCGTTGGCGGGGAGGGACAGTTCAACGCACCGCAGGGCTACATGACTCCGCCACAGTGGATGGCCATGTGGACCAAACGTCACCAACACGTCTACGGCAGCACCTGTGAAGACCTCGGACAGATCGCGATTACCCAACGCCGCCACGCTCATGACAACCCACATGCCATCAAGCGGGAGCTGGTCGATATGGATGGCTACCTGAATACCCGCTGGGTGCACGAACCGTTGCGTCTCCTCGACTGCACAATGGAAGTAGATGGTGCCGCCGCCATTGTGATTACCTCGCTCGATCGTGCGCGCGACTTGCCTCAGCCCCCGGTGGTGATCCATGCGGGATCGGAAAGCCACGGCCAGGGTGGGTCATGGGACCAGTGGGAAGACCCGACTGTGATGTACTCCCACTACGCCGCTCCGTTGCTGTGGCAACGCGCCGGGTTCGGCCCCACCGATATCGACTTCGCCTGCATCTATGACTGTTTCACCTACACCGTGATGGCGGTGATGGAAGATTTCGGATTCTGCGACAAGGGCGAAGTCGGCGACTTCTTCTCCGAGGGCCGCGCCACTCACGGAGGCGATGTGGTGATCAACCCTCACGGCGGGCTGCTCTCTGAGGGTTACATCCACGGGATGAACCATCATTACGAGGCCGTGCATCAGCTGCGCCATCACGCCGGTAACCGCCAAGTCGAAGGCGCCGAAACAGCATTGGTGACCGCTGGTGCCGGGCCGTATGGCGGCGCGCTCGTCTACACGGTTGATGCTTGATGGAAGCTGTGCCGCCACCACAACCGCTAATCGACATTGACAGTCACGGATTCTGGAACGCCTTAGCCGATGGCCGCTTCGCGATGCAGCGTTGCTCAACCTGTCGGCTCTTCCAACACCCTCCCGCCGAGCGCTGCAATGCCTGTGGCAGCACCGTCGCGTATGAGGAGCTGTCCGGGGGCGGGGAGATCTTCAGCTTCATCGTCGTGCGCCACCCAACCGTGCCCGGCTACCTCGATGATCTCCCCTACGTGGTGGCACTCGTTGAACTTGACGATCAGCCCGGCCTGCGCATACCGACACGGCTTGCCGGTGCCGAGCCCACCGACGTGAGTATCGGCCAACGCGTGCAGATAGCCCTCGTCGACCTGGCGGGCGGCAACCACACAGTTGCTGTGTTCGAGCTCGCCGAATGAACTCGCAACAGCAACCCGCTGCCGCGTACCGGGTGGACGGCCACCAAGTGTTCCCTACCGACTATGCGCGGGGTCCTTGGTTCGACGAGCAGCAGCACGGCGCGGCAATCCTCGGGTTGCTCACCCGGTTCCTCGAACGGGTCCCCAGCCGAGAACCAATGCGATTCACGCGCGTCGTTGCCGACATGAGCAGGCCCGTCCCAATGGAGCCATGCACCGTGTATGCACGAGCACTACGAGACGGCCGACGCGTGCAAAGCCTCGAAGCAACGATTGAAAGTGACGGCAAAGTCGTCGCCCGCGCCACCGCCACCCGAATCCGGGTTGATCACGACGTGCTCTCCGAAGTCGAGTTGCCACCAATCGATACCGCCGACCTAGCTCCCCCACTTCCCGCAACCAAGATCTCCTACTCGGGGGATCGCACGAGCTTCCACGACTGCCTCGAAATCCGTAGCAAGGGGAGGCCCGACGACCTCCACGACGAGACTTGGTTTCGCCTTGCCCTCCCCCTCGTAGCCGGCGAAGAAACCACCCCGGTAGTGAGGCTTGCAGCCGTAGCCGACATGATCCTCGGCTCAGGATGGTTTCTCGGTGAGGGTTGGATGTCGATCAACCCGGAGGTGATGTTGCAGGTGGAGCGACACCCAGTCGGAGAATGGATCTGCCTTCGGTCGGTCAACCGCCCGACTGCCGATGGCATCGGTATGAGCGATGGCGTGCTGTTTGACAGCACCCACCGTGTCGGGCGGTCGTCGAAGTCAGTACTCAACCAACGACGGTGACCGCGGCCCTTGGTGACCTGGGCGTCTACTAGACGGGCCAGCCGACGGTTTTGGTTTCGGTGAAGATTTCAAGCCCTTCGATGCCGCACTGACGGCCGATGCCTGAGCCTTTGTATCCACCAAATGGAGCGTCGGCCCCATACCAGATGCCGCCGTTGAGGCTCAGCGTTCCGGTCCGAATGCGGGCGGCGATGCCCTTCGCGCGGTCGAGGTCGCCTGAGGTGATCGACCCTGACAGACCGTATTGCGAGTCGTTCGCGATCCGCACGGCATCGTCATCGTCGTCGTAGCCGATCACCGAAATAACTGGGCCGAAGATCTCTTCCTGCGCGATCGTCATCGAGTTGTCGACGTCGGCAAAAACTGTGGGTTCCACGTAGTAGCCACGATCGAGGTGCGCCGGGATGCCTCCGCCGGTGACGACGCGGGCGCCTTCGGCCTTACCCTTCTCGATGAAGCCGAGCACGCGTTCTTGCTGACGCTTCGAAACCTGTGGACCCTGGAAGTTGGCAATGTCGGTTGGGTCGCCATAGGCAACTGCTTCGAAACCCATCTTGATCAGCTCTACCGATTCGTCGTAGCGCGAGTTCGGCACGAGCAGCCGGGTGGTCATCGCGCAGCCCTGGCCAGCGTGCATACAGATTCCAGCGGCTCTGGGAACAGCCTCTTCGAAATTGGCGTCGTCGAGAATCAGATTTACCGACTTCCCGCCAAGTTCAAGGAACACTTGCTTCAACGACTCAGCGGCCGCGGTCATTACCCGGCGACCGGTTGTGGTGGAGCCAGTGAAGGCAACCATGTCGACGTCACGCGAAGTTGACAACACCTCACCAACGAAATGATCGCTGGATTGCACAATGTTGATCACGCCAGGAGGGATGTCAGTCTTCTCGGCAATCAAGCGACCGAGACGGTTCGCGTTCCACGGTGTATCAGGAGCCGGTTTGAGAACGCAGGTATTGCCCATTGCGAGCACCGGACCAATCTTGTTCAAGATGATCTCGATTGGGAAGTTCCAGGGGACGATGATGCCGACAACGCCGAGCGGCTCTTTCCAAACCTCGCGCTCGGTTTGCATCCCTACGCCGAAGGCATCTTTGGGCCCGATCGAACGCTTCCATTCGAACTTCTCGATCATTTCTGCCGGCCAAGCGAGTGCCTCACGTAATGGCGCATCGAGTTGCGGGCCATAGGTGGTTAGTACCGGGCAGCCAACTTCAGCGACCAGTTCGGCGCGGAGCTCTTCTTGTTCGGACTCGATCGCGGCTTGCAAGTCGTGCAGCATCTTGGCGCGGAACGCACCATTGGTTGACCAATCGGTGGTGTCGAAGGCCCGCCGGGCGGCGCTTACCGCTCGTTCCATATCGCTACGGGTGCCGTCGGCACATTGGCCGAGCACCTCTTCGGTCGCCGGATTGATGTTGTCGAACGTGGCACCATTTTCAGCATCAACCAATGCTCCGTCGATGAGCATCCGCGGGTCTCCCATAAGACTTCCTATTCTCTAATGCCGATTACCGGCGGCGATTGTGATCGTTACCAGACCAGTTCGAGGTTCTCGACCTGGCGCAGTGAAGCCGAATACTCGAGCTCAACTCCATCGGCGACGCGATAGTTGGGTACTCGGGCGTGCCACTCTTCAAGAGCAACACGCAACTCCATCCGTGCGAGGTGTGAACCCATACAGCGGTGAACTCCACCGCCGAACGTGAGGTGCTTGTTGATCTCACGGTCGAAGTCGATCGTGTCGGCGTCGTCCCAGAACCGCTCGTCGGTGTTGGCCGACAACAGCAGCGGCGCAACAGGAGTGCCCTTGGCAATCGGACAGCCAGACAGCTCGGTGTCTTCACGAGCGATACGGGCAACACCTGTGACGGGAGTTTCCCAACGCATCATTTCTTCTATCGCGCTGGGCAGCAGCTCAGGCTTATCGAGAATTTGTTGACGATGGCCAGGGTGTTGAGCCAGAAACGCGACCAGGCAATCGAGCGAGGCAGTCACCGTGTCGAGACCGGCGAGGAAGAACAGGTAACAAATGTCGATGACATCTTCGCGGGTCAGCTGATCACCATCGACTTCGCTGTCGAGGAAGCCCGAGATGAAATCGTCGCCGCGCTTTGCGATACGCGCATCGACAACTTCTTCGAGCACCGCGTAGATCTTGGCGCCAGTCGCGTTCACTGCGGCCAGCAGCTCCTCAGGTGTGTCGCCATCGGGTCGGATGATGCCATCTTTGAGCACAATGAACTCGTCCACTCTGGAAGCTGGAAGACCAAGTAGCTCTAGAAACACTGTGCTCGGAAACGGCTCGGCGATCGCTGAGTGAAAGTTCACGTGGCCGTCGTCGACTACCGAGTCGATCAGCTCGCGGACCAGTGCCCGAACAGGAGCTTCCAACAGAGCTATTCGTTTCGGGGCAAATAGGGGATCGATCAACTTGCGGTACTTGGCATGCTCCGGGGGGTCGATCTGGAGCGGAATCAGCGGCCGGATCTGGCCGATCTGAACAGCATCGGACCCCGACGAGAAGATGTCGGGGTTACGCAACACGGTGAGCACGTCTTCGTGCGTAGCAACGAGGGTTACGTCTTGGCCGTGCCGCTCAAGGCTCACCACCGGTGCCATATCGCGCATCATGGCCATCATCGGTTGCGGGTGGCGAAGCGTTTCGGGGTCTTCTCCGAGGCCGCCAGCGGGATTCTCTTCGTCTTGGCTGCTTTGTGTTGTTTCGGTCATCGGGTCATCTCCTCGCGATGGAATTCGTGATGGTCGTAGAAAACGTCAGTCATCGGCTGGTGCCGATCAGCTCGCCCAGGTTGCCGCCCATGATTTTGGCGAGTTCGTCTTGGCTGAGGCTTGTTGGAAGGTCGTCGACGAATGAGACGGGATCGGCCAGACCTTCGGGATGGGGGTAATCGGACCCGAACAGAATGCGCTCAGGCGTCAGAACGTCGATCACGCTCTCAAGTTCGTCTTCCCAAAACGGGTTCACATAGACACACCGCTTGAACGTGTCGACCGGGTCCTCATTGAATTCTTGGGGCATCTTTTTGTAGATCCCCGTGATCTTTTTGAGCAGTGGGCGCACCCAGGTGCCACCATTTTCGATGCAGGCAACACGAACATTGGGAAACCGCTGCAGCGCGCCATGGCAAAGGAGAGCTGCCATCGTGTCGGTGATCGGGCGCTGCTCCATCACCATCGCGCGCATCGGGTCGGGTCGGAACGGGAGGAACTCGCCGCCGCCCAGCCAGATCTTGGCCAAGTCGGTGTACCCCGAATCGGAACCGTGAAAGGCAACGAGCACGCCACTGTCTTGAACCAGCTCCCAGAAAGGGTCGAACTCAGGCAAGCCGGGCGACCGAGGGCCGTGGATACCCCACGCCGGGGCCGGGCGCATCAGCACCACTTTGGCCCCACGATCAAGCACCCACTCAAGTTCTTCGACAGCCTTATCGACAATCGCCGGACAAATCACGGGAGTGGTGAAGATGCGATCCCTGTAGTTGAAGCTCCACTCATCGTCGAGCCATTGGTTCAGTGAATGCACTGCGGCGTGCGCGAGTTCAGGTGTTTCGCGCATGCGCTCTTCGAGTACCGATGCCAGCGTCGGAAACATCAACGTGGCGTCGAGACCCTGCTCGTCAAGCAACGGCAGCCGGGCCTCAGGGTTTCGAGCCCAATCGGGGCACTTCATCGGATCGCCAAAGATCTCGCGCAACGACTTCCCGTCAGGATTGCCCTCGCGGTAGTACTCCTCCTGCGCCCCTGGCCTGGCAACCACTTCAAAAGTCGGGTTCGGGATGTAGTCGCTGATCAACCCGTTGACTGCAATCTTGGTTCGGCCGTTGATCTCGACATACCGAATCGCGCCTTTGTACTGTTTCGGGAGATGACGCGTGAACGCCTCCCGAGTCTCGTACAAGTGGTTGTCGGCGTCGAAGACTGGGAAGTCAACGGTGCGTGCGGTCATGTAAATTGTCCGATGCGTGCGGCTGGTTCTAACAACAACGTCAACTTAGCCGCTGCACCCTCAGCGGGCAAGACCCGTAGCGAGCAAACCCTCGCCACAACCCGACCGGATCGAGCAACGCCGCAGCTCATCGCCCCGTCGCCCGGCAAGCCGATCATGTCGCTCGCGTCGCTGGCCACTCACGCTGCGGTCCTCTCATGCGGTAGGCCGCTCATGCGGTAGGCCGCTCATGCAGCGGGTAGTCGTCGGCGAGATGACGTGTCGCTAGTTCCTGATTGTGGATCTCGGTCGAGTTTGAGCCGGTGTTCGT
>JAHRVJ010000202.1 GCA_019090765.1 Ilumatobacteraceae bacterium | reverse complement strand
CCGAGCGGGATCAGTTGACGCCGGATTGACTTTGGTAGCGACTTGATCAGCGCCGTCGCCAGTTCATTGCGGTGGCCAGGCACCTGCCAATCAAAGCCGTCGTCGGTTATCTGGTTGAGCCCAGCCAACGGTAGATGAACCGTGACTCCATCGAGCGGTTCGCCGGGCGCGTAGCGATAGGTCAATGGGAGTTCGATTTCGCCCTTGGCACCGCGTTGCCGCCAAACATCGGGGAAGTCGTCGCGATGAAGGCCACCGGATTCGACGATGTCTTCCCCAATCTCGAGCAGGCCTGGGTCATTAGGGCGAATCGACTTCCACCAGCGATCGAAGTGGCGGCTCGATGTGACATCTTCGCCAACTCGCTTATCGAAGAACCCGAACAGCATTTCGTCATCGACTACCTCGACGCGTCGTACCCGTTCGGCCAGCGCTCGTACACGATCCAGGAGGGCGACGTTCGCTCCAACGAAACGATGACGATCAGCCCAACCCTCATCGGCAAGGTCACCTTCGATCAGCGCCTTGGTGATGAACCACGCTCGAGCCTCAGCATGGTCGACACGATGGTACCCAATCGTCCGGTCGCTGATGATTGGCAGCCCGAAAAGCGTGACAGTTTCAGTGACGACGGCGCGTCCGGCTTGCCGATCCCAGCGCGGCTCGCCATAGGAACGTTTAACAATGTGCCGACCCGCCTGTTCGGCCCACTCGGGTTGGATCGCGGCCACACGGCGGGCGTACAGCCGGTTCGTCTCAACCAGTTCGCCAGCCATGATCCACTGGGGAGGGCGACGAGTGACCACTGACCCTGGAGCGACGACGAACCGGGCCTGTCGAGCACCGATGAACTCTCGTGTGTCGCGGTCACGCATGCCCACATGTGAAAGCAAGCCGGAAAGGACCGCCCGATGGACATGATCGGGATGGCTGTCCTCGCCCCCTGGCCGAACCCCGACGGTTCCAGCAACCCGACGCAACTGGCTGTAGAGATCCATCCACTCCCTGACCCGCAGGTAATTGAGGAACTCGCGGCGACACATCCGACGAAACTGATTGCCGGAAAGCTCACGCTGCTGCTTGCGGAGATAGTCCCAGAGAGCCACGAGGGTAAGGAAATCGGACCCTTCGGCCTTGAACCGGTTGTGTAGCTCCGCAGCCTTCTCGCGCTTGTCGTCGGGACGTTCGCGGGGATCTTGAATCGACAACGCCGATGCGATTACCAACACCTCACGCACGCATTGTTGACTGTCGGCCTCCAGCACCATTCGACCGAGTCGCGGGTCAACCGGAAGCCGCGCCAGCTTTCGACCAAGTTTTGTCAGCCGTTGATCGCTGATCGCGGCGAGCTCCTCAAGCAGCAAGTAGCCATCGCGGATGGACGCCTTCTCGGGCGGCTCAAGGAAGGGGAACCCGGCAACGTCACCGAGACCGATGGCAGTCATCTGCAAGATGACCGACGCAAGGTTGGTGCGCAGAATCTCAGGCTCGGTGAACTCTTCTCGCGCCGCGAAATCGTCCTCGTCGTACAGCCGGATACAGATCCCCGGGGCAACGCGGCCGCAACGACCGGACCGTTGATTCGCCGACGCCTGCGATACCGGCTCGATCGGCAACCGTTGCACTTTGAGGCGGCGGCTATATCGAGAAATCCGCGCGCTGCCGGCATCGATCACATATCTGACGCCGGGAACAGTGAGCGATGTCTCCGCAATATTTGTGGCCAGCACGACACGGCATCCGCGTACGCCACGCTTTGGTGTCTCGAAGATGCGGTGCTGCTCAACCGCAGATAGCCGTGCGTACAGCGGCAACACTTCGACGTCGGTGAGTTGGAGCCGCCGCAACGCATCCGCGGTGTCGTGAATCTCACGTTCCCCTGAAAGAAACACCAGCACGTCACCTGGTCCTTCCAGCACCAACTCCTGAACTCCGCCGATAATTGCTTGCACCTGGTCGCTGTCAGACTCAATGGGCCGGTACCTGACCTCGACGGGATAGGTTCGGCCGGCCACTTCGATGACGGGAGCATCGATGGGTTCGCCGGCCGCGTCGTCGATTGACGGCAGCGCGAAGTGGCGGGCGAAACGCTGGGTGTCGATCGTGGCTGATGTGACAACCAGCTTCAGGTCGCGACGCTGGGGCAGCAACTGTTTGAGGTAGCCAAGGATGAAGTCGATATTCAAACTGCGCTCATGGGCTTCATCGATGATCAGGGTGTCGTATTGACTCAGCATCGGGTCGCGCTGAATCTCAGCGAGCAAGATGCCGTCGGTCATCACCTTGACCAGGGTGCGATCGCCAACCTGGTCGGTGAAGCGAACGGTGTAGCCAACGTCGCTGCCGAGTGGTGAGCCGAGTTCCTCAGCCACGCGTTCGGCAATCGTGCGCGCAGCGACGCGCCGCGGCTGGGTGTGTCCAATCATCCCCTCCACGCCGCGCCCAGCTTCCAAACACAGTTTGGGGAGTTGGGTACTCTTGCCGGAACCTGTTTCGCCGGCGACGATCACAACCTGGTGCTCCGCGATCGCCGCGAGTAGCTCGTCACGCCATTCCGAGATCGGGAGCGCGTCGGGGTAGCTCAGTCGCTGCCCGTCAATAATTGCAGCTGCGGCCAGGCGGCGCGCGGCGGTTCCAGAGTGGTCCACAGCTCTACCTCAGATTGTCTGGCCTTCGAACTGCGCGTTGTAGAGACGCGAGTACGGGCCGTCGTGATCGAGTAGCGAGTCGTGGTGGCCCTGTTCGACGATCTGACCATCTTCCATTACGAGAATCACATCAGCGCCGCGAATCGTCGACAACCGGTGCGCAATCACAAAACTTGTTCGCCTCGCACGTAGAGCATTCATCGCTTCTTGGATCAGCACTTCGGTACGCGTATCGACTGAGCTGGTTGCCTCATCGAGGATCAGAATTGACGGGTCGTTCAGGAATGCCCGGGCAATGGTGATGAGCTGCTTCTCACCGGCACTGATGTTGTCGCCCTCGTCATTGACAACGGTGTCGTACCCATGAGGCAGGGAATGCACGAACCGGTCGACGTAGGTCACCCGCGCCGCTTCATGGATCTGTTCCTCGGTCGCGGCCGGGTTGCCATAGGCGAGGTTCTCACGAATCGTGCCTCCGAACAACCAAGTGTCCTGCAGCACCATGCCAATCTCTGAGCGAAGCTCGTGACGAGGGAAGCTCGCGATGTCGCGGCCGTCGAGGTTGATCGTGCCCGAATCGAGGTCGTAGAAGCGCATGATCAGGTTGACCAGAGTTGTCTTGCCCGCACCTGTCGGCCCGACAATTGCCACGGTCTGGCCGGGTTCGGCGATCACGTTCAGACCTTCGATCAGCGGTTGATCGGGCAAGTAGGAAAAGTGCACATCGTCGAATTCGACACGGCCACGCAGCGGCGGTCGATCAGCGGTCGCTGCCTGCTCAGGGGATTGCTCCTCGGCATCGAGCAGCTCCAGCACACGCTCCAGCGATGCTATGCCCGACTGGAACGTGGCCGCCATCGAGGCAATGTGGGTCAACGGCTGGGAGAACTGTCGGGCGTACTGGATCATCGCCTGCATGTCACCAATGCTGATTGACCCACTCGAAATCTGTAACCCGCCGACAACCGCGATCAGGATGTATTGGATATTGCCCATGAACATCATCGACGGCTGGATCAGGCTCGACATGAACTGTGCGCTGAAACTCGCTTCGTACAACTTGTCGTTGTCCTCGCTGAAACGAGCCTCCACTTCGCGCTGACGGCCAAAACTCTTGACGATGGCGTGGCCTGTGAACACCTCTTCGGCCTGCGCGTTGAGGTCGCCGGTGTGGCGCCACTGCGACAAGAAACGCGGCCTCGCCTTGGTACCAATGAACTTCATCAGCCAAACCGAGGCCGGCACCGTGGTCAGCGCAATCGCCGCTAGCAGCGGCGAGATGGTGAACATCATGATCGTCACGCCAAGCAACGTCAGTACCGAAGTGAGGATCTGGCTCATGGTCTGTTGGAGACTCTGAGCGAGGTTGTCGATGTCATTGGTGACGCGACTCAGAAGGTCGCCGCGGGGTTGGCTGTCGATATAGCTGAGTGGGAGCCGATTGAGCTTGGTCTCAACTGACTCACGCAGCACATACATCGAGCGCTGAACTACACCAGCAAGGATGTAGGCCTGCGAGTAGGCAAGAACCCACGCCACCCCATAAAGGGCAACGATAAAGGCCAGCTTGCGATGCAGTTCGGCATAGTCGATACCGCCACTACCGATGACGCCCTGGAAGATGATGTCAGTGGCCTGGCCGAGCAGCCGTGGCCCAATTACCAACAGAGTCACACTGGCTGTGACCAGCGCGAACACCCCGACCAGCCGGGTCTTTTCCCGGCCGATCAGTTCGCCTAGCCGGCGCAGCGTGTCGGTGAAATTGTCACTCTGTTCTGCGGGCATCGCGACGCTGCCGCCTGGGCCGAAGCTGCCGCGACGAGCCTCAGTTCCGGCAGTCGCGATCACCTCTCGGTCTCCCTCACCGACCTCTTTGCTCCCATCGGAACTGCTGGCGGTGGTGGCAGCGTTCTCTTTGCCTTCCTTGCCGGTGCCAGCCAGGCCACTGTCATTGTCTTGGCTCATGCCACAGCTCCTTGGCCGAGCTGCGATTCGACAATCTCGGCATAGGTTGGGCAATCGGCAATCAGCTCGGAGTGGGTCCCTCGACCAGCGATCTCACCATCTTCGATGACGAGGATTTCGTCTGCGTCGGCGATTGTCGAGACACGTTGGGCCACAATCAAGACAGCCGCCTCGGCGGTATGCGGTTTGAGCGCGGCACGTAATCTGGCGTCGGTCGCAAGATCGAGAGCAGAGAACGAGTCGTCGTACACGAAGATCTCAGGCTGCACAACGAGCGCTCGCGCGATTGACAACCGTTGCCGCTGGCCACCCGACACATTGGTGCCACCTTGGGTGATCTCACTATTGATCCCATCGGGCATCGACTGCACGAAGCCTGCCGCTTGAGCAATCTCCAACGCCTGCCACAGCTCATCGTCGGTTGCATCGGGTCGACCGAAGCGCAGGTTGGACGCAACCGTTCCCGAGAACAGAAACGGCTTCTGCGGCACGTATCCCACCTTGCTCCACAGCAGATCCATGTCGAGCTCGCGGACGTCGATGCCATCGACAAGTACTGACCCGTCGGTGACGTCGAACAAGCGTGAGACCAAGCTGACCAGCGTGGTCTTGCCTGCGCCGGTGCTGCCAATGACGGCGGTGGTTTGCCCAGCCTCTATCCGGAACGAAATATCACTGAGTACCGAGTGTTCGGCGCCCGGGTACGAAAAGAGCACGTCACGAAATTCGAGCGTGCCGCTCTCGGTGACTTCGGTGATTGGATCGTCGGGAGCATGAACAGATGATTCGGTTTCGAGTACTTCGACGATCCGCTCGGCGGCGACCGACGCCCGGGGAATCATCGACACCAGGAATGTGGCCATGATCACCGCCATCAGGATCTGGACGAGGTAGGTGAGGTAGGCAATCAGAGAACCGATCTCCATCTGGCCTGCGCCGATCCGGTCGGCGCCAATCCACAACACGGCGATGCTTGAAACGTTGATGATCAGTGTGACGGAAGGGAACATCCCAGCCATCAGACGTCCCGCCCGCAATGACGTATCGGTGAGTGACTTGTTGGCTTCGGCGAACCGCTCAGTTTCTTCAGGTTCGCGTACGAATGCACGCACTACGCGAATGCCGGTGATCTGCTCGCGCAGCACCGAATTCACACGGTCGACGCGCACCTGCATCACCTGGAAGGCGGGCACCATCCGGTACACCACAGATCCGAGGATCACGACCGCGGCAGGAATCGCCACGATCAGGACCACCGAGAGACCGACGTCTTCGCGAATAGCCATGATGATGCCGATCACCATCGTCAGCGGAGCTGCGATCATCATCGTCGTTGCGAGCACCACGAGTTGCTGAACTTGCTGCACATCGTTGGTGACCCGCGTGATCAGCGACGGCGCCCCGAATTTGCCGACTTCGCGAGCGGAGTAGCCAGTGACGGTGTGGAAGATGTCGCGCCTGATGTCGCGACCAAACCCCATTGCTGCCCGAGCGCCATACCAAACTGCCCCAGCCGCGAAGATGATCTGGATCAACGTGAACCCAAACATCACAGCACCGACGCGCCAGATGTAATCGTTGTCACCAGCGAGTACACCGTTATCGATCAGATTGGCGTTCAACGTCGGCAGTGTTAGCGCCGCGAAAGTCTGGATGGCCTGCAACCCAATGACGACCAACAAGACCTTGCGGTATGGGCCGAGGTGGCTCTTGAGTAGTTCCCAAAGCTTGGTCACTCGCATTCCCCCTTGATGCCGTGGAGAACAGTGGCAACGATCTCGGCCGCAGTGAGCTTCTCACCCGCGAGCATGGGGTGGGTCAATGACAGGGTGAGCGCGCGCAACATCCGAGCCGCGGCGACCGGTTCGACGCGGATGCGGGATGCGTCGGCAGCGAAGATCTCCGCGAGTGCGGCGCTGTCGGTCATTGGCCGGCGAACATGTTGGGGATGTTTCGAACCATGATTGGACACCAGCGCCCAGACATTGACGACCCTCTGTTGGATGATTTCGGTTGCCTCAACCAGGCGCTCCTCTAACGGCAGCTCGGGATCAATCGCACGGAGCGACAACTCGAACGGGGCTGGGTCGAGAGCTGCATCGAGGGCCGCATCGAGCAGCTCGGCCTTGTCGGTAAACACTCGAAAGATCGTCCCCTCGGCGATTCCCGCGGCGCCGGCAATCTGGCGGGTCGTCACCGAGTCACCGTGCTCGATCAATAGCGGTCGAACTGCTTCGATGATCGCTGCCCGGCGTTCGTCGGGTGGCATTGAAGCCGCCCTTCGTGATGTCGATGTTGCCACAGCTCCACGCTAGCTGACTGAGTGAGTGCTCACTCAGTTAGGTTGGCGTGCTCGGTGATCGTTCGATCAGAGCCGTGGGGTCGCTCGGCGGCTCATGCCGAGCAAGAGCAATCCGGAACCGAACAGGGCTCCCGCGAGGAGGGCGAGCATCATCGATGCGTCACCCGTACTCGGCAGTACCTGGCCTGGTTGCGGGCTTGCCGAAGCGGCGGCCGCCACCGGCAATGCTGTTTCGCCGCCCGCGCCGACCGAGGCCGGACCATTCACGTCGATCACAGGAGGAGTCGGGGGTGG
>JAHRVJ010000201.1 GCA_019090765.1 Ilumatobacteraceae bacterium | reverse complement strand
GTTTCGGCGGCGTCAGTTGCCTGAGCCAAGGATTCCGCGACGATCGCAACTACCGGTTCTCCGACATAGCGGACCTTGTCGCTCGCAAGGATGGTGTTGGTAACCGCGGGATTGAAAGTGGATGGCACAGGTTCAAGCCCGAGACTCTCAGCGGTGAAAACTCCAAGCACGCCAGGCATTGATTGAGCGTCACTGATATCGATCGACAAAATCGTGCCGTGCGCCACGGCGGAACGCGCGTACACGACATGGGCCGCACCGTTCAGCATTTCGTCGCTCAGGTCGTCTACGTAAACGCCACCGGTGGTGAGGAACTTCGGATCTTCTTTTCGCTCGACCCGATTTCCGAGAATACTGCCCGACACTATTGCCCCTTTACCCGTGTAGTTGCGTCGGCCTGAGACGACGTTGTGTTGGCGACCCTGTGGGGGTCAAGCAGCAATCTAGTCGGCCGTCGCTGGTGCGGGTCCAGCTGCCACCGCTGAGAAAATGCCGGTGACCACGTTGTACGGCCAGCCGTCGGGTAGATCGGACGGCAACTTTGGGAGCGGCAGGATCGAGGACCGTTGCTCGCCAGCCTCGACGAAGCCGATCTCTTCGCGAGCAGCTTCTCGAATGCCGTCTTCGGTCTTGAGGCGATCGACCTCTGCCTGGAGTTCGCCGTTGACTCTTTCCAGCTCATCAAGTTGGACTTGGCGTTGGGTCAAGCTGACATCTTGGTCCATCCAGGTTTGGATGGGGAGAACAAATACTGCGGCCGCGATGGCGGCGCCGATAACCAGAACGAAGAGGCCACCGAAGAGAGCAATCTTCGGGCGACGAAGGATCCGCTTCTCCACAGGGATCGGCCGTGTGAAGTCGCCCAGGCGAGAGCGGCCTTCGTCTGAGGCCTTTGGCTGTTGCTGAGGTCGAGGGATCGACGTCGTCTTCGAACGGCTCACTAGGTCATTGTCGCAGGATCGCCGCGGGTTTCGGTGTCAGCGGAGTGGTGCGAGCGCGCTATGGCCTCGGTATTCGGCAGATTCCCCGAGGTCGGACTCGATCCTTAGCAACTGGTTGTACTTGGCGACGCGGTCGCTACGGGCCGGCGCACCGGTCTTGATCTGCCCACAGTTGGTCGCGACGGCGAGGTCAGCGATCGTCGCATCCTCGGTTTCACCGGATCGGTGACTCATCACCGACGTGTAGCCGTGACGAGTTGCCAGCTCGACCGTATTCAGTGTTTCGGTGAGCGAGCCAATCTGGTTCACCTTGATCAGGATCGAGTTGGCGACATCCATGTCGATTCCCGTTTGCAGGCGATCGGAGTTGGTAACGAAGAGGTCATCTCCAACGAGTTGTACTTTGCTGCCGACGGCGGCTGTCAAGGTGGCCCAACCTTCCCAATCGTTCTCGTCCATCGCATCTTCGATCGACACAATCGGGTAAGCGTCAACGAGGCGCTTCCAATAGTCGGTCATCTCCGTTGGCGACAACACCTTGCCCTCCCCCGTGAGGTGGTAGGCGCCATCGCTGAAGATCTCACTGGTTGCCGGGTCGAGCGCGATTGCGATGTCTTCGCCGGGAACGAACCCGGCCTTCTCGATCGCTTCGACGAGCACCCTGATGGCTTCTTCGTTCGAGTCCAGGTTCGGGGCGAAGCCGCCCTCGTCACCGACTGAGGTTGAAAGGCCCCGGTCAGAAAGCACTTGCTTGAGTACGTGGTATGTCTCGGTACCCCACCGTAGGGCCTCAGAAAAGCTTGGGGCGCCGACTGGCATCACCATGAATTCCTGAAGGTCGATTGAATTGTCGGCGTGGGCCCCACCGTTGATCACGTTCATCATGGGTACTGGCATGACATGCGCATTCGGTCCGCCAACATATTTGTAGAGGGGAACTTCCAGCTCGTTCGCGGCTGCCTTGGCGATCGCCAAACTGACGCCGAGGATCGCGTTCGCGCCCAGTCTTGACTTGTTGTCGGTGTCGTCCAGATCGAGGAGGATCTGATCGAGCAATCGTTGATCGACTGCGTCGAGGTCTTCGAGTGCATCGGCAATCTCGGTATTGACGAACCCCACCGCCGTGAGCACGCCCTTACCGCCGTAGCGGTCGCCGCCGTCGCGCAGTTCCACGGCCTCGTGTTCGCCGGTTGAAGCACCAGAAGGAACCGCGGCACGCCCAATGGCGCCGGAGTCGAGCATCACCTCGACCTCGACGGTGGGATTGCCACGTGAATCGAGGATTTCGCGACCGGTGATATTGATGATGTCACTCATAGAACCCAACGTACCGCCCGCTGGCCTGATCGAGCCTGACTCGCAAGGCGTGCATTCGTCACCTCGGGAATTCTGTGTTTCCTCAAGTTGCTGGCACAGCATGCCGATGATGTCGATATGGAACCCGCAGACCAGGAGCCGCTCTCGGCAGCCTGGCCATCGCCGTCAACTGCGGCGCGCCCCATCGTGGCCACGCCCGCATCCGGCACTCCGGAAATTGGAAGCCGCCCGAAATCAGAAGGTGACATGTCGTATGCCCTGACGGACGTATCGGCGCCACAGACCTCACTGCGCATGTTCGCCTGGAGGGTGTTGGCCGCGGTCGCGGCAATGGTCGCCTTGGGGCTGACCGCTTGGCAGGCGCAGCGCGTCATCGACGACCAGCCGAGGTCCGGGGCATTGCTATTCTGGTCTGTTGTCGCCGGGTTGCTTGCCGGAGTTGCCGTGCTTGCGTGGACCTGGTCGACTACCTCCAATGCACTGCGATTGCTAGCGCCGTCGTCAGTCAGCGACCTGCCGAATCCGCGACATGCCTTGTCGACCTGGATTCCCCTTTTCGTTTTCATTGGTGCATCGGCGGTGGTGCTTGGCTACATCGCACGGCAATCTGACATCTCCGCGGACGAAGTCTCCGCCCTCCCACCCACGGTCGCTGTGCTGGCCCTGCTGGGCGCGATTCCACTGACATATCGGCCGCTCAAGTACATGGCCAGTGTGGTGCGTCAGGTGGGTGGCTACTCCACCAACCTCGCTCAATGGATGTGGGTGCCGGTCGTTCTGGCCGCCGTTGGTGTGGCCTCGATTGAGCTGCTAAAGGCCGGCGGTGCCTTTGAGGACTCGAATGGTGGATGGGCGCCACTCTGGGCGGTCGCGGTTGTCGCAATCGCCCCGTGTTTGATCACCCTGCTACTCGCCTGGCGTGCGGCCGGGCTGGTCGAAGAAGCGATCGGGCTCGCGTTCGCGCGGCGCGATGGTATCGCTCCATCTGCTGCGCCGACTCCGAGCAAATCGAAGCGGAGCGGGTCCTCCTCGTCCGCCGCTGCTGGCAAGTCTGGGGTCGCCCATCGCAGTCGGACTCGCCAGGTGCCCGGTGCCAACTTGCTGCGGCTCAGCATCGTGACGCTACTGGCTGGACTTGCTCTATTGAGCGTGGTCGGAGC
>JAHRVJ010000200.1 GCA_019090765.1 Ilumatobacteraceae bacterium | reverse complement strand
TTGGAGCGGGCGCGATCGTAGAAGCCACAGGTGCGTCGAACTCGAAGAAGCTGCGGGCTTCGTCAAGGTCGTAGTCATCGCCGGGGGGCGCTAGGGAGTTGATCGTGTCCGACATCTTGCTACTTCATCGGCTCTCTCGGCCTGCTACTTGAGTGGGTCGGTCTGTCAGGAACGTCGTCGGGGCATCTACTATCTGAGATAATGGCACCCGCTGACCAGGTTGTTCCCGCGCATCTCATTCTGATTCGCCATGGCGAGTCGAACGTGACTGTCAGCCGCACCATTGGAGGCTTCCGTTCCTGCACCGGGCTATCTGAACTCGGTCAGCGGCAAGCTGTTCGCTTACGAGAGCGGCTTGCCCAGACCCATGAATTGGCCGATGCGGTTCTGATTTCCAGCGATTTCAGGCGGGCGATGGAGACTGCCGAAATGATCTCACCCGCGGTAGGTGGCGGCGAGGCTGTGATTGATGCGGACTTTGGCGAACATGATCCCGGTCCTGAGATAGACGGGATGACCTTCGCGCAATACATCGATCGATTCGGGACTCCCGATTGGAACGACGACCCACACCAGGAAGTGTTTCCAGGGGGAGAAACTGTCGCCGAGTTCCGGGAACGCATCGGGTCGGCCCTTGAACGAACGATCCGCGAATATTCCGGCGAGAGAGTGATTGTTTGCTGTCACGGAGGGGTAATCGACGTCGTGTTTCGCCAGCTGCTGCGGACACCTCTGAGTGGAAGCTTCGAGTTGCACACTTTGAACACGTCGATCACTGAATTCAGATCCGGACGAGATGGCATGTGGCGACTGGCGCGATACAACGATGCTGCACACCTTTCAGGTCTGCCAGCAGAAACTCCACGAGTCGATGCGGCCAGATGACTGAACACTGGGTGGTCGTCGGGGCTGGCTCTGGCGGCTGCGTCGCTGCGGCGCGGTTGACCGAAGACTCCTCGCACAAGGTGACACTGATCGAGGCCGGTCCTGATCTTCGCGAGGGTTCGGTACCGCCCGCTATTGACGGTAGTGATTTCTTGGCAGCAGCGGAGGAACCAGGACGTACCTACGTTGAGTTGAGCGCCACGCGGGTCGCTGGTACCTCAGCGAGGACCTACCAACGTGGGCGCGGTGTCGGCGGGTCGAGCACCATCAACGCGATGCTCGCTCTGCGTGGCGACGAACTGCAGTATGAGCAGTGGGGTTGGACCGACACTGAAGCCGCATGGTCGGCAATGCAGCTCCCAGAAGAAGTTGCCGAGCCTGCAGAGTTGGGGGTGGTCGATCGAGCGCTGCTGGCTGCCTCCCCAGCAGCAGAACAAGTCAAGTTGAATCGTCGAAACGGAAAACGAGTTACGTCGGCGGAGGCCTACCTATGGCCGCTGGCTGGCGCTCGAAATCTCAGTCTCCGCCCAGATACGGCCGTTGATCGGGTGTTGTTTGAAGATCGGAAGGCCATTGGAGTGCAATTGGCGAACGGTGAGAGTGTTGCCGCCGACCGGGTGGTGATCGCGGCGGGGGCGATTCATACTCCGACGATTCTGCTGCGTTCCGCGATTGCCAACCCGGGCATCGGTCAGGGACTGCAAGATCATCCCTCTGCGCCGTTCACGCTGAGTTTCCGCGATGGGGTTGACCAGCTAGCTGACGGGTTGGTTGCTGGATCGATTTTGCAGCTTGGAGACTTGCAAGTGCTCCCGATGAATCACCTTGGACGAGCGACGCCTGGCATGGGCCTGCTGTTACTTGCCCTCATGCGACCTTGCGGGATTACCGGGTCCGTCACGCTCGCCGGCTCTGACCCGGCCGCTGAACCTGTTGTCAAATTCGCACTACTCCGTGACGGGCGGGATCTCGGCGTGCTTCGCAAAGGTGTTGCCCTCGTTCGTGAGCTACTCAACGAGGCCGCGTTCGATGAGATCGTTGAGGACGTGTATATCGACGGTTGGGGGACCAAGCTCGAAGAGTTGGGTGATGACGTCCAAATCGATCGATGGCTGCTTGCGGTATCTGGTGACTACGTCCACGCTTCCAGTAGCTGCGCGATGGGTCGCGTGGTTGATGATCGCGGAGTGGTCCTGGGTTATGAGGGGATCTATGTGTGTGATGCCTCTGTGTTCCCGAGTATTCCTTGGGTGAACACGCATTTGCCAACAACGATGCTGGCCGAACGACTCACCAGCATGTGGCGGGTCGATTCGTCACGCAGCAGCAGCGGCTGACTCCACGGCTTTGCGTCGGGTGGCGATCGATCGTCGCACAGCGAGAACCCAGCCAACTGCCACGCAGATGGAAAAAATGAACCATTGCATCGCGTACGACAGGTGAGGCCCGCTGTCGGTCTCGGGCGCCGGGACAGGTAAGGGATCGGCTGGGCCGATCTCGGGAATGCTGGCAACGAGGTCGATGTAGACCGGGGCAACTTCACCGGGTAGCTGCCCGGCCAGCCTGGGAATGTCAATCCGTCGAATCTCAGCAAGCGGTCCATCTACGGAATCAGTAAGTTCGCCGCTGGAACGTACTTGGGAAGGCCGAATCCGCCCGAGGATCTCAACTTCCAATTCGGGCGGATCAGGCGCGGGCGTTCCGAGCCGGATGAAACCTCGGTTGACGAGCACGATACTGCCGTCGTCAAGAAGGAGCGGAGTCAGCACATTGTCACCGGCGACCCCATTCTGAAAGCGATTGAAAACCAGGACTTGTTCGGGCAGCCACGTTCCCGATGCAGTTACCGGGACCCATTCGGCTGTGTCGGGATCGAAATTCGGATCCGTGAGAACGACAGACAAATCGGTTGGTGATTGTTCGGAACGTTCAATCACCGTTTCGTTGAACGCGTCGCGCTCGTTCAGCCGACGGAGCTGCCAGAATCCCAGCCAGGCCATCAGGATGATTGAGCCGATGACGAGCAAGTGGAACGCGATCCAACCTGGTCGCAGCAGGAATTTGTACATCGTTGATTCTCAGCTGTAGTGATCGCGGATACTCCGCAGGTCGGACTTGTCGGGGGCTACGTAATCGCCGATGTGCGGACGATCAGGAAATTCAACGATGTCGTGCTCAACCGACTGGTAGTCGATCTGACTAAGGAGATGGCGGATCACATTGAGTCTCGCGTTCCGTTTGATGTTGGCGTCGACGACGAACCAAGGCGACTTGTGGGTATCGGTCGCGGCGAACATTGCATCCCGGGCTCGGGAGTAGTCGACCCACATATTCCATGACGCAACGTCCATCGGGCTCAACTTCCATTGGCGCCGAGGGTCTGTCGCTCGTTTGCGGAACCGTTCCTCTTGCACTTCGTCGTCGATATGCAGCCAGTACTTGATGAGGATGATGCCGTCTTCAATCAGGCTGTGTTCGAATCGTGGGCACAGCTCTAGAAACTGCTCATACTGCTCATCGGTGCAAAAGCCCATCACTCGCTCGACCCCCAGTCGGTTGTACCAACTGCGATCGAACAGCACCATCTCGCCAGCAGCCGGCAGGTGAGGGATGTAGCGCTGCAGGAAGTACTCGGTTTGTTGCCGCTCGGTTGGTGTCGGTGTGGCGACGACCCTGACGATGCGGGGATTGAGGCGCCGAGTGATCCGCTTGATTGTCCCGCCCTTGCCAGCGGAGTCACGGCCCTCAAAGACGACTACGACGCGTAGCCCCTCCTGCTTGATCCACTCCTGGAGCCGGACCAGTTCGATCTCCAGCTTGGCGAGCTCGCGCTCGTATGCCTTGCGTTTGATCTTCTGGGGATTCTTCGACATGCGCGCCTTAGTACGTCGTTGGTGGATTCCGATGCTACTAATCGGGAGGCAGATTTTATGGGGCGGCAGCAGCTCAAGTGACGCTGTTACGCTCGCGGACGTTGGGAGCTGATGGATTTGCCATCGCGCCGACGTTCGATACCGATGACGAACAGCAGCCCTCTTCCTGCAACCGGCGCCTGGTTGCCTGGCGATGAGCCAGGTCAGCGTCAGTTCTTCACGTTCGCAACGGATCGCCGTTTCGCCCTTGATTCCGGAATCGCTCTAGCCGACGTGACCGTTGCCTACGAGACGTGGGGTCACCTTGATGCGGACGCATCGAATGCAGTCCTGCTGTGTCACGCCTGGACGGGTGACAGCCACGCCGCTGGCCCCGCAGGACGGGGTCACCAGGCTCCGGGGTGGTGGGACGAAACGGTTGGGCCAGGTAAACCCATCGACACTGACAAGTATTTTGTTGTCTGCGCGAACGTGCTTGGCGGGTGTCAAGGTTCGACCGGGCCAGCCTCGACCCATCCCCTTGACGGTCAACCGTATGGGTCACGCTTCCCTGTGGTCACCATTCGCGACATGGTCCGTGCGCAAGCTCGACTGTCGGGCTTTCTTGGCGTGCGACGTTGGCTGTCGGTTGTGGGCGGCTCGCTGGGTGGGATGCAGGCACTTGAGTGGGCAGTGATGTATCCGAGGCGGAT
Organism: Ilumatobacteraceae bacterium; assembly: GCA_019090765.1. Lineage (GTDB taxonomy): Bacteria > Actinomycetota > Acidimicrobiia > Acidimicrobiales > Ilumatobacteraceae > Sva-07. Next base: position 4,793 of record JAHRVJ010000200.1, on the reverse strand, counting down.
TCGTTCCTTGGTTGCCGTAGCCACATGTATGCAGGCAACCGCTCAGCAAATTGCGTGGGGAGCCATTGGGCGTCGCACGATTCGGCTCGATCCGAAATGGCAAGGGGGCGACTACTACGGCGCGCCGCCCGGCGAAGGGCCGGGCGAGGGTCTCGAGATTGCTCGAATGGTCGCCCAAGTCACGTTTCGCAGCGACAACGTCTTCACCGACCGCTTCGGTCGAGAGTTGGCCGACAAGGCGGCCGTTGGTGACACGATTGGGATGTGGCAACGATTCGAGGTTGAGCGCTACCTCGAGTATCACGGCCGCAAGCTCGCTGCGCGGTTCGATACGAACAGCTATCTGTCGATTAGTAAAGCCATGGACCTGCACGATGTTGCCCGTGGCCGTGGCAACCTGGCTCGGGCGATGTCGCGTGTTACCGCGCCGACTCTTGCGGTCGGAATCTGGAGTGACATGCTTTATCCGGACTACCAACAGCAGCAGATTCACGAGATGGTGGCGGCCAACGGTGTGTCAAGCGAGTACCTCGAAATCGATTCACCTCACGGCCACGACGCGTTCCTGATCAACGGCGATCAGTTGGCTGGGCCGCTGGAACGATTCCTCGGATCGGCACTCAAGTCGGACTCTTGAGTGCGGCCCTGGCTGTGAATCTGCTCTCGTGCTCACGGATAATCGAGCGCGCGGCGTGTCGGCCTGGCACACTCTCGGGGCCGTGATTGTTGCCGCACTAAACACAACGCCTGCATCCGCCCCCTTCATCGTCGGAGCCGGCGACCCCGGCTCGACGCGGTTGGTCTACGCGATGGTGGCCGGACTTGTCGTGATTGGCATCTTGTTCGTTGTCGTGGCCCTCTGGCTGATCCGGCAAACTCGTGTTGATCCCGAGCTGTTGGCCCCGCTTGAGCGAATGGGGGACAACGACTGGAACCGTCTGGAGCCCGCAGGCCAACGCAGGGTCTTAGACGAGGTTCGTCCGGTAGACGCCCAACCCCTAGAGGTCGAGTTGCTGGAACCAGAGATTGACGCAGAGTTCGACGAGTCGGATCGCCCTGTCCAAACGTTCGACGATTTGATGCCTGGTGAATCCGACGCGCTCGACTTCACACCCTTGGGAGTGAGCACGCTTCCTCCCGACTCGGTGGCCGACCAGGATCCTGGGTCCGGCGTTGACAATGAGCAATCCGAAACCGAAACCGAAGCCGAAACCGATATTGAGTCTGAGGAACTGAAGGAAGAGTAGGATCCAGCCGTGGCAGAGATTGATACTGAGGCAATGATTGAACGGTTCCGCGAGCGAGCTGTAGCAGTGAAGAAGCGCCCGATGCCCCCCGTCGAAGGTGAGGGTCGAAAAAGCTTCATTGAGCAATCGCAGCTCGACTTCCAGGATTTTGCGATTATCGCCGACGCCGATGCCAGTCTCGAAAACGGTGTATTAACGCTCCGCGTCGACTTACGGCCAGCCGATCAACGCTAGCCAGTAGCACTAGCTCCAGATTCGCGCCGCCGCGTTGTGTCCGGTCGGCGGTCGGTAGTGCTAGATTACTGCCCCTACGCGGACGTGGCTCAGTTGGTAGAGCGTCACCTTGCCAAGGTGAAGGTCGCCGGTTCGAACCCGGTCGTCCGCTCCAACAAAGCCCCTGGTCAGATACCTGATCGGGGGCTTTTTGTTGCCTCTGCTTGGTATCGATAATCGAATGTTCGTGCCTGCGGGGCGGCTCGCAGCCAAGTCGACTTCTACTGCAGACTTGAACGCTTTCGCGAGCACGAGTGCGACCGGGAAGATGACGTAGACTCCGTTGCTAATGCGAAAGGACGACCGATGACCGAGATTTCCGTAGTCACCCACCGTGACGTGGGCATGCTGGCGGTTCAGGCGGTTGAGGCGCCGGAGGTCATTACGTCCACATGGATCGACGAACAGCTCGTCGAAACATACGAACGCACGGGAGTTAAGCCAGGCACGCTCGAACAGCTCGCGGGAATCCAGACCCGGCGCTGGTGGCCTAGGGATGTCACTTTCGAACAGGCCGCCGCGAAGGCTGGCCGAGTGGCGATCGATATCTCTGGTGTTGATCCAGAACGGATCGGCATGCTGATCTCAACGTCGGTAAGCAAGCACCACCTCGAGCCATCGGTGGCCTGCGCCGTGCATTACGAACTTGAGCTACCAACTGGTTGTCTCAATTTCGATGTCGGTAACGCCTGCCTTGGCTTCATGAACGGTATGCAGATCGCGGCCACAGCGATCGATTCCGGCGCCATCGATTACGCGTTGGTGGTTGATGGCGAGGGCAGCCGGCCGGTTCAAGAAGCCACAATTGCCCGCCTCCAACAGCCGACCACCGAGGCTGCCGATGTGTACGCCGAGTTCGCGTCACTCACCCTGGGCTCCGGGGCGGCTGCGGCGGTGTTGTGCCGTCAGAGTGATCATCCCGACGCGCATCGGGTGATCGGCGGTGTAGCGATGGCCAACACGCAACACAACAAGCTATGCGTCGGCGACCTCGACCGCATGCAGACCGACACTCACGAGCTGCTACTCGCTGGGCTGGATCTCGGTGAAACTGCTTGGAAGCATGCTGGCCACGATTTCGACTGGGAAGTCGGTATGGACTGGTACATCGCACACCAAATCAGTCAGGTGCATACGAAACTGATGAGCGAACGCCTCAGCGTCGATCCTGACCGGATTCCCCTTACCTTTCCTCACCTTGGCAATGTGGGCCCAGCGGCGATCCCGATCACGCTGGCCGGTGTCGCCGACCAGATTGAGGTGGGCGAACGGGTGCTGTGTATGGGCATCGGGTCGGGCCTGAACACGAGCTACACCGAAATCGTTTGGTGACCGGTCGCCAGACCGAATCGTGGTTGCTTGACCGGCCGTCGGACGCCGATTGGCAGCGTTGGGGGATCGACCCGGCTTGGTCTCAAATTGTGGAGGCCCCAAGCCACGATGGCGGGAGCCGTTCATGGCACGTCCTCGACACTGGCCCACCCGACGTCTCGGAGGTCAACAGCCCCGGCGGAGGTGAGGCAGCGGCAACCGTCTTGTGTATCCACGGTAACCCGACCTGGGCGTACGTATGGTCACCGTTTCTGCGGAAGCTTCAGTCTCGTCACCGGGTGATCGCGATCGACCAGCTGGGGATGGGTTACAGCGAGCGCGGCGGGCGGCGACGCTATGTCGACCGCATTCGCGATCTCGACGATCTCATCGTGGCCCTTGGGCTATCTGGCGGTCAACCGCTGGTTTTGGCCGCCCACGACTGGGGCGGAGCGGTGGCAATGGGTTGGGCGGCGCAAGACCCGCGTCAGGTGGCAGGGATGATCTTGTGCAATACCGGGATTGGCGTTCCCAGCGGCCGCTCGGCGCCGGGCATTATTCGATTGGCGGCGTCAGCTCCCATGCTTGACGTGGTCTGCCGGGGAACTCCGACGTTCGTGGAGGGCACAATTAGGTTGTCGCGGGGCCGAATCACCAAGGACGATCGAAACGCACTGCGCGCCCCATACAAAACTTCACCATCGCGAGCCGCGATTGCGGACTTTGTCGATGACATCCCGTTGGGCGCTGGCCACCCTTCTGAGCGAGCTCTCGCCGAGGTCGCCGAACGTTTACGAACCGTTGCGGCACCCGTACTGTTGGCATATGGGTCGCAAGACCCAGTGTTTAATGACGACTTCGCCAAGGACCTGGCGGATCGATTCCCGAACGCCACAACTCATCGGTTCGCGCGGGCTGGCCACCTGGTGATGCTCGAAGCTGACGTTGCGGCGGTCGCCGAAGCATGGATTAGTGACTTGGTTGAAGGTCAACTCGCACCTGACACCAGCGGCGAAGCTGTCACTGAGAAGGCTGGAACATTTTGGACCGACCTTGAAGATCGGCGGGCCGACGATGACGTTGCGATTGTCGATATGGCGGCAAACGAGGAATTGACTTTCGCCGAGCTGATTGGCCGGATCGAAGCGGTGGCGACCGAGCTCCGTCGCAGGGGCCTCGAATCGGGCGACCGTGTCGCGATCCTCACGCCGCCCGGCGTTGATTTGCTGACGGCGGTGTACGGCGTGTGGCGGGCGGGTGGTGTCACCGTGCTTGCCGATCGCGGTCTCGGGTTGCGGGGGCTCGGCGTAGCGATTCGCAGCGCTCGGCCTACCTGGGCCATTGGCCCTAAACGTGCGCTTGCAGCGAGCAGGGCAATGCGCTGGACGCCAAGGGCACAACGACTTGCGATCGGCGACCTCACCAGTGCGTCGTGCGGCGACCTCCCTCCGTTACCGGCCCCAGACGATGAGGCGGCTGTCTTGTTTACCTCTGGTGCCACAGGGCCTGCTAAGGGCGTCCGCTACTTGCACCGCCAACTGGAATGCCAGCGCGATGCGTTGGCGGCAACCTATGGCATCACGAGATCCGATCGGTTGGTCGCCGCGTTCGCTCCTTTTGCGCTCTATGGGCCAGCACTTGGTATCCCAACGGCACTGCCTAACTGCGATGTCACTAAACCGGGCCAGCTGACCGCTGAAGTCTTGGACGACGCATGCCAACGGATCAACGCCACGATCGCCTTTGCCTCCCCATCGGCATTGGCCAATGTCGTTGCCAGTGCGGTCGACACCTCCTTGGCAGGTGTTGCTTCGCTGCGCGTCATTCTGTCGGCGGGCGCACCTGTCCCATCTGAGACGCTTCATGCGGTGGCGGCCTTGGCCCCCGACGCCTCGCTACACACTCCCTACGGCATGACTGAGGCGCTTCCAATCGCCGATATCACCCTTGCGGAGATCGACT
>JAHRVJ010000199.1 GCA_019090765.1 Ilumatobacteraceae bacterium | reverse complement strand
GGTTCGCGATGGGCCTCGGCCTCGCAGCCGCATATTTCAGCGAAGGCTCCGCGCTCACCACCGCAGGGCTCGGAGCGATTGGGCGCCGCGCCGTTTCCTTCAACAACGCCGAGGTGCTGTGGACCACGATCGTTTCCGCGGCACTCCTTGGTATCGCGGGGCTTACGGTGATCTCAATCGCAGAGCGGTATCTGCTGAAGTGGCACGCGTCGCAACGCAGCGAACGGTGACCTCAATGGGTGCATCGGTCCCGTTGAGGATTTTCATGTATCCGCCCAGTTGCTGCTGCTCAGAATCCAACAGGATTTCGCCCTGTTCCGACATCTTGACCAAGATGATGACGTTTCGCCCATCGCCGACGTCGAAGGCGCCCTTCCAATTCGCTGCCTCTCGCCTACGATGACGCCGACTCGATCACGATCACGAACACGATCTCCACCGCCACTACACCCACCCCCAGTCAGGATGCTCCGTGAAACTACGCCGCTATTCAGCCCTAGCTCTAGCCCTGATGGTTTTTGCCGCAGCATGCTCGTCGGACGACAATTCGACCGCTACACCGGCTAACTCAAACGGCTCAAGCACTACTGAGTCAGCGTCGGGCGGGGTAGCAGACACTGACGTGGTAGCGGGCGAAGTCTTCGCAGATGAGCGGTGTACCGCCAACGAGGCCGCCGGGACAATCACCTACCTCACTGGTTTCGACTTCGCCGCCACCGCTTCAATTGTTGATGTCATCGTTGCTAAAGACAAGGGCTACTACGAGGAGCTGTGCCTCGATGTTGAGATTCAACCCAGCTTCTCAACGGCGAACTACGCGCTCATTGCCGAGAACGACGCCCAGTTCTCCTCGGGTGGTTCATTCAGCGAGGTCGCCGCTTTTGCGACAGCCAACGATGCCGAATTCGTCGTCGTCTCGGTCGAAGGGCGAAGTGCGATCGACTCGCTGATCGTTAAGCCAGGCGAAACAGCCACCATCGCCGATTTGGAAGGCAGCACCATCGGTGTGAAGGGGAAACTTCCCCCCAGCATCGAAGCGATGTTGCTCCAGAATGGCCTCGCTCAAGATGACGACTACAGCGTGGTCTTGCTCGATGGGTTTGACCCCGAGGCTCACATCGCGATCGACTCCATTGTCGGATTCCCCGGCTACAAGAGCAACGAACCAGGGGCGCTCGATCGCGCCGGAGTCGAGTTCGATCTTTATGACCCGCTCGACTACGACATCCCCGGATCCTTCGGCGTGATCTACACCAGCCGGGAATTCGTTGACGGTCACCCCACCGCAACTGAAGACTTCGTGCGGGCAACGATGCGCGGTCTCGATGATGCACTCACCGACCCGCAGGGCGCCGCCGAGACAGCAGTCGCTCTGGTCAACGCCAATGGCAATCCAAACTTCCTCTCCGCCGAAGGAGAAGCGTTCCGTTGGGGGATCGACAGCGCGCTAATCACCGCGGGCACTCCCGATGGCACCGGTTATGGGGTTCCCGATGTCGATGCATTGCAACTCGAGCTTGACAGCTACGGCGCTATCGGATTGTTTGGCGACAGCGAAGTACCCAATGCCGCCGCGTTGATTGCTGCCGACATCATCGCCACGATCTACGACGCCAGCGGCGTGCTGATCTGGCCGGCCTAATCACCGCCGGTCAACTTCCTCGGCGGAACAGTCACCCCTCCGGCGGGCTACAACAGCAGCGTTCGGGCGTGACTGACATCTTGTGATAGCTGAGCGATCAGTGCTTCGATGCCATCAAACTTCCGTTCGCTGCGAAGGAAGTGCGCCATTCGAATCTTGGCATCCTCGCCATACAGGTCGCCGTCGAAGTCGAGCAAATGGGCTTCGAGCAGCGAAGAGTCGGCGTGCTCATAGAACGTTGGCCTCCGGCCAAGATTTATGGCACAGGGGTAAACATCTCCGGAGGGGCGTTCGTACCACCCTGCGTATACCCCATCGGCTGGCAAGCTGAGTCCACTGGGGACCTCAACATTGGCCGTCGGAAACCCGAGCAATCGACCCCGCTGGTCACCTTGCACGACCGATCCACGAGCTTCAAACTGATGGCCCAACATCGCGTTCGCTCGTGAGATGTCGCCACCGGCAAGTGCGCGCCGTATAGCTGTACTGCTGACCGGCTCGTCGATGCCATCTGCCCGAGGTAACAACTCAAGTGGCTCGACGTCAAAGTCGGCCTCTAGGCCCAGCTTCCGTAGCAACCCGACGTTGCCATCACGTCCGCGGCCAAAGTGGAAATCCTCGCCCACGACGATGACTCGGGTATTGAGGCAATCGACGAGAACACGTTCAACGAACGACTCGGGGCTCTCTGCGGCCTGTTGCTCGTCGAATGGCACGACGGCAACGGCGTCGACCCCGGTGCGGTCGAGCATCTCCATCTTCTGTTCGGTCGTGGTGAGCAGCCGTGGGGCTGACTCTGGACGCACAACACTGGCCGGGTGACGATCAAATGTGACCACCACCGACTTGGCGCCAAGTTCGTCAGCACGCCGTCGAACCGCTTCGATGACTGCCTGATGACCGAGATGAACCCCGTCGTATGCCCCGATCGTGATTACTGCGCGCACACCCGGCCACACAGCTTTGCTCAGATCGGTGACGACAAGCACCAAAACAAGCTATCGGCGTGCCGCCCTGAGCTTCAACCACGATCACCTCACGGTCCGAGTCGCTGCCGACTGGATCCAGCACTCGAATCCGAGCCAGTACCATCGGAGAATGATCCCGCTCGCGCGTGTCATGTTGATGGCGAGTCTCGGGGCGCTCGCTCTCACCAGCTGTGCTTCCGACAACGACGCCGCGACGGTTGATCCAACAGAGCCGACGGTCTCTGTGGCCGATGTGCGGGCTGGTGGAACGATCGTGCCTGGTGAAGCAGTTCATTTCGGTCTTAACACGCATTGCGGTGTCAAGGTGCTCGGCAAACTGAACGGTACGTGGTGGATAGCCGACGAGCCGGGAAGTGATGAATACGACTGGATGCCTGAAGGCTGGGAGATAGATCCGAACAGGCCGGACGGGCCGTTGACGGCAACGCTGAGTCTGTCTCCGGACGAAGCGACGATCACTGCTACCCATCGTGATCGATCTGTCGTTTACCGACCCGAAACTCGCAGCCTCATCGAGCTCGGACTGCTGTGCGACTAGTACCGCGAGAGAAACTGGAACAACACTCGACACCCGACGGGTTGTCCCCGGAGCGCCGCAAAATGCTCGAAGCCGTTTCGGCGATGGCTTTCACCGGTCGCGGTTCAAGCTGACAGAACGACAGCCGGTTTGGCCTGGCCGTTGCGGAAGGATTCGTACACTGCGAGCAGCTCCCCATCTTCAGAAGACACCGCCCACGGGCCTTCGCCGGGCCAAGAATCGAGCACACGTCCGTGGCTGATGAGGTCGGCTGTGGCTGCGTCGACGACGATCTGGTCGAGCGGGCGGACTGCGGCTTCTACCGGTAGCAGCTCACAGTTGTCGGGGCCCGCGGCCTCTGCGAGCGTGAACTCGCCGACGAATGTGCGGCGGAGATTTCGCAAGTGCGCGCCACCGCCAAGCAGTTCCCCCAGGTCGGCAGCGAGCGTCCGAATGTAGGTGCCCGGAGAACACTCGACTTCAATCGTCAAAATGCCTTCGCTGTCCCCCGCGGCGACGTCAAAGCGGTGAATCTCCACCGGCCTGGGTTTCCGCTCCACCTCAAGGCCCTCACGTGCAAGTTCGTGTAGCCGCTTGCCATCAATTCTAATCGCCGACACCATCGGAGGAATTTGCTCGATGGCCCCAAGCAAATGCTCAGTCACCGCCTTCCGAGCATCATCAACCGTCACGCCAGACATGTCGTAGGTAGCCAATACGTCGCCTGCGGAATCAAGAGTCGACGTAGACGTACCGAGTACGACCTCGCCGGTGTAACCCTTGCGGGTCTTCTCAACGAAGCGCAGCAGCCGAGTGGCCTTGCCAACTGCCACCACCAGCACGCCAGTCGCATCAGGGTCGAGCGTTCCACCGTGCCCAACCTGACGCTCATTGAACCTGCGGCGCAGCATTCCAACCACATCGTGGCTCGTAACTCCAGGAGGCTTATCGACAACCGCGATGCCGTGCGTCGTCGCAGGTTTGCGACGCGCCATCAGGTGTCGGAATTTCCCGTGTTGTCGTCGCGTCCCGACCGCTCACGGTCAGCGCGGAGAATGTCGTCAATCCGCTCAGCCGAACGAATCACGAGATCAGGACGGAATTCGAGAATCGGTGTCTTCTTGGCTCGGATCTGACGGGCGATAGATGATTGCAACCGCACTCGGTATTCGCCAAGCGCTTCGACAATCTCCTCATCGGCATCTTCTCCACCGAGCGAATCGAAGTAGACGAACGCCCTGTTCAACTCAGGGTCAACATCGATTCCTGTAACTGAAACGAACGACAGCCGTTCGTCGTCGATGCGGACCAACTCCTCAGCGATGATCTCCTGAAG
>JAHRVJ010000198.1 GCA_019090765.1 Ilumatobacteraceae bacterium | reverse complement strand
TCGACGTCGGCATCACGGCCACCTGCGGGCAAGCCCTCAGCCAGCTGCGTCTCGGAACGGATATCGACCCGCACGCCCGTGAGGCGCGCCGACAGGCGAGCGTTCTGGCCCTCGCGACCGATCGCCAAGCTCAGCTGATGGTCAGGCACGATCACATCGGCCTGGGTGCCGTCTTCGGAGATAATCACCTGTGTCACCTTGGCCGGTGAAAGGGCCTTGGCAACGAAGTCTGCAAGGTCCTCGCTGAACGGCACGATGTCGATCTTCTCGCCGCGCATCTCATTGACGACCATGCGTACTCGGCCACCACGCGCGCCTACACAGGCCCCCACAGGATCAACGTTGTGGTCATTGGACCACACGGCAATCTTGGTGCGGTGTCCCGGTTCGCGGGCGCAAGCCTTGATCTCGACGATTCCGTCAGCGATCTCGGGCACCTCTAGTTCGAACAGGCGCTTGATCAGCCCAGGGTGTGTACGTGACACAACGATTTGCGGGCCCTTCGGCGTGCGCCGAACCTCAACGATGTACGCCTTCTGGCGGTCACCCTGGCCGGGACGCTCAAACGGAACCTGCTCGGCCTGAGGCATGAGTGCCTCGACCCGGCCGAGGTCGAGCAACGTGTAGCGAGCATCGGTGCGCTGGATGATGCCGGTCACGATGTCGCCCTCGCGGTTGGCGTACTCCTCGAACTTGCGCTCTGACTCGACCTCACGGATCCGCTGGCTCATCACCTGGCGGAAAGTCTGAGCGGCGATCCGCCCCATCTCTTCCTTCTTCGGAGTGTCATCACGCTCGTTGACCCAGTTGCCGTCTTCGTCTACGTCGTAGGCAATGAAGGAGAACTCCATCGTCTCGGGGTTGACTTCGACAACAACCTCATCGGCGGCTTCTGGGCGGCGCTTGTAGGCCGAGGCAAGTGCATCTACAAGAACATGCAAGAGCGCGTCCTCGGAGAGACCTTTTTCCTGGGCCAGCATGCCAATCGCTTCGCTCATGTCGAGGTTGCTCATGACGTTTGCTTCTCCTTGATCGATTTCGATTGTTTGCCTGACTTCTTCTGCTTGCCAGGCTTTGGCTTCGGTCCCCACTCAAAAACGGTGCGAGCCTTGTCAATCTCCCGAATTCCGATGACGCGATCGGACCCGGCGTCACCGTCGAGGCGCAGCGTCGCAGAGTCATCGTCGGCGGCCACCAGGACCCCCTCGACCCGACGGGGATCGGCTTGCGGATCGCGCAACCGAACGGTGATCACTTTGCCGACCTCGCGCTGGAAATGCGCTGCGGTCCGCAGCGGACGTTCCAACCCAGGGCTGGTGATTTCGAGTGTGTAATGCCCAGTGATCGGGTCTTCGTGATCCATCTCGCGAGAGATCAACCGAGTCGCCAGAGACAACGAATCGAGGGTGATACTGCCATCGGCACCGGGGAGGGTGTCGAGCGTGACCCGAATCGTGCTGCCACGTCGCTCAACGTCGTAAACATCGAGGCTGAGGTCGGAGGCAATTGGATCGACAATGGCGTGTACTCGGTCTATCTCGGTTACTGCGCTCATCTCGAATTGCCTCCTTTCAACAAACAAGGCGTGGGGCTCAGCCCCACGCCTTTCGGTCTTCAACCAAATGGACCCTCAATAGTAGCAGGGGGTCCGCCGATCTGACAGGGTGGATCACGGTCGGCAATGACACGAGTTAGACCAGCCAGACGGGTGGGCCGGTAGCTTGCGAGGGTGCTCCGAATGTCAACCCTCTTCGTGCGAACCCTGCGGGACGACCCCGCCGATGCTGAAGTAGCCAGTCATCGCCTACTCGCAAGAGCGGGATATATCCGACGCGTTGCCCCGGGCGGCTTCTCGTGGCTTCCACTCGGCTGGCTCGTCTTCCGCAACCTCGAACGCATCGTGCGTGAGGAAATGGACGCCGCCGGATTCCAGGAAGTTCATTTTCCGGCGCTACTGCCGAGAGAACCTTACGAAGCAACGGGCCGGTGGACCGAATACGGCGACAACATGTTTCGCCTCCAAGATCGTCGTGGCGCCGACTTCCTGCTTGCGCCAACCCACGAAGAGATGTTCACGCTCCTCGTCAAAGACGTCTACAACTCTTACAAGGACCTACCGGTAAGCCTGTACCAGATTCAAACGAAGTACCGAGACGAGGCGCGTCCGCGGGCGGGGCTGCTCCGTGGCCGCGAGTTCGTGATGAAAGACTCCTACAGCTTCGACATCGACGACTCAGGTCTAGATGCGTCGTACGCCACCCACCGCGCTGCCTACATCTCACTGTTCGAACGGCTCGAGCTGCCGTACGTCATTGTGTCGGCCATGTCCGGCGCCATGGGTGGCTCTGCCTCTGAGGAGTTCCTGGCACCGATGGACGTCGGCGAGGACACCTTTATCCGCTGTACCTCGTGCGACTTCGCGGCCAACGTCGAAGCAGTAGTGACGCCTGCGCCTCGGCCAATAGCCATCGAAGGTCTAGCCACAGCAGTTGTGCACGACACCCCTGACACACCGACGATTACGACCTTGGTCGACTTCGTGAATAGCAACGGCGCAATGCGCCACCCCGATCGCGACTGGACAGCCGCCGACACGCTGAAGAACGTCGTCATCAAGCTCCGTCACCCCGACGGAACAATCGAGCCACTAACGATTGGCGTCCCCGGCGACCGAGACGTTGACATGAAACGACTCGAAGCTCAAGTTGCGCCCGCAGAACCCGAGCCATTCACGGAAGAGGACTTCGCTGCCCACCCTTCTTTGGTGAAGGGCTACATCGGCCCGGGCGTGCTGGGAACCGAGGGCACTTCAGGCATTCGCTACCTCGTCGATCCGCGGGTCGTCACCGGCACAGCGTGGATCACCGGCGCCAACCAACGCGGCAATCACGTCATCAACCTTGTCGCCGGCCGTGACTTCCAGCCCGATGGCACCATCGAGGCAGCGGAGATCCGCGGCGGCGACACGTGTCCCGCATGCGGTTCGGAAGTAGAGATCGCTCGCGGAATCGAGCTCGCCCACATCTTCCAGCTCGGCCGGCAATACGCCGAAGCGCTGGATCTGACGGTGCAGAACGAGAACGGTCGACCCGTTGTGCCGACCATGGGCTCCTACGGCGTCGGTGTATCGCGTTGCCTCGCCGCGATAGCGGAGGTCAACCACGACGACATCGGGCTCTGTTGGCCACGCGAGATCGCTCCGGCCGACATTCATCTAGTGATTGCCGGTAAGGAAAGCGGACCTCAGCGTGAGGCAGCCGAAACCCTGGCCGCCGAACTAGAAGCTGGTGGCCTAAGGGTGTTGCTTGACGACCGCGTCAAGGTCTCCCCCGGCGTGCGGTTCAAAGATGCCGAGCTGATCGGAGTTCCGACCATCGCGGTGGCCGGCCGCGGGGTCGCCGATGAGACGAACCCCACGATCGAGGTCAAAGACCGTCGCACAGGCGACCGCAAAGACGTCCCGCTCGCGGAAGTGGTCACCTACCTTCGCGAGGTTTGCGCGTCCAACTAAACAAGGCCGCATTTCGTCGCGGCCATGAGGTCAGCTGTTGCGGAGTAGCCCTTGGTCGATAACAACGCGCTCCGCGTCTCCCTCGCCAGCGCTGGTGGTGAATACCGTTTCACCGTCGCCACTCGACCACATGCGGATCGTCAAGGCATCACCGGGCATCACCGGGGCTTTGAAGCGGCCCTCGATGTGCTTGAACTTCTCGGGGTCCCCACCACACACTGAATGCAACAGCGCTCGGCCAGTGAATCCGTAGGTGCACAAGCCGTGCAGAATCGGTCGGTCGAACCCGCCCATCGCAGCAAACGAAGGGTCAGAGTGCAGCGGATTGCGGTCGCCTGAAAGGCGGTACACATAGGCTTGATCGCGTGAAGTTTGATAGGTGACGACGTGATCGGGGTCGCTTTCAGGGGGTTCGTTCTTGGGTCCCGAAGGGCCACGGTCGCCGCCCCAGCCACCTTCGCCGCGGATGAAGATCGACGAGGTTGTCGTGAACAATGGCTCGCCGTCCATCAAGGCACGCCCTTCGGTTGTGACGACGGCAGCTTTACCTTTGTCGTACATCCCCGTGATCGCGCCGGTGATGGAGACTGTGCCCTCGACGGGAATCGTGCGGTGAATGGTTACCGCCTGCTGACCGTGGACCAGCATCGCCATGTTGAAGGTTCCGATTTTGCCCATCACAGAACCCAGCCCCGACCCCACGACTACCGGGAACGTGGGCAGAACCTGCTGGTCGATGCCCTTGGAATTCTCGGTGACGAACGGCAACTCGCTGCTGCCCGCGCCGACACCAACAGCGTATAGCAGGGCGTCTTTGGAGGTCCAGCTAGCTTCAACCGGGTCGCTGGTCGAACCGACCGCATCAGGATTTAGTGGCATATCGATTTGCTCGCTCTCGTTGGGTCGATCTGGTATTTCGGTGAGCTGGCAATAG
>JAHRVJ010000197.1 GCA_019090765.1 Ilumatobacteraceae bacterium | reverse complement strand
GCCATGGCCTCCCACATTGATTCAATCCACCAGGTTGCTCCGGCATCGGCATACGCGGCTGGCGAGTGGTCGGACATCGAGCCTTCGACAATGATGTCGAATGCTCGATCGGCGATCTCGGACTTGACCCGGTCGCGTAGCGCGGCGACCTCGTCGAGGTGGGGTTGGCGGATCTCGCCTGAGTCGAGTACTTGCGGAATGATGCCATCCCACGAAAGTGCGCGGGTCATGGACTTCTCTCGACCAAGTGCCCCTACGCACCAGATAGGTACCCGTGGTTTCTGAACGGTTTCGCCGATTGTGGGGAATTCGGTTGGTTGCACCGTGTAGTGCTGCCCGTCGTACTCGAATGGTTGCCCGCCCCATAAACCACAGATGATGTCGAGGGACTCGTCCATCAACTCCGCGCGGGTGCGTCGGTCGCACTCCTCGCCGAAGGTTTCAAACCCTGAGTTAGTGGCCCCAAGACCGACCGAGAGAGTGACTCGGCCGCTTGAGATTCTGTCGACGGTGGCAACCTGGCTAGCCAACTCCCATGGTCGACGCCTCGAAGGTGGTGTTAGCAACGTGCCGAGGCGAATCTTGGATGTTCGGGCGGCAGCCAGGCCGAGCGAAATCCACGCGTCGACTCCCCAGACTGGTTCCCAGACGAAAAGGCCATCCCAACCTGAAGTTTCCGCAGCGGCTGCTAGGTCGCCGACATCTTCGGCATCACCCCAGGGGACAACGAAACCGAACTTCATATTCATGACATTAGTTCAGATGGTTCATGATCGAAATACGTGCCGGTTGGCACTACATCGCCCGGCCGGGTCACGTATTGCGCATCGGATTGGGCGATAGCGTGGTTCGCCGTGTCACCCCAAGACCAGTCCCTCCTTGATGCTGCCTCCGATGATTCGACCGCGGATGTTTCTGCCTCCGATGATTCCTCAGGCCTGAGCCGCCGGTCCGATGTCCGCAATTTGGCAATCGTTGCCCACGTGGACCACGGCAAGACCACTCTTGTTGACGCGATGCTGCACCAGTCAGGTGCGTTTCGAGACAACGAGTCAGTCAACGAACGAGTGATGGACTCGATGGACTTGGAGCGCGAGAAGGGGATCACAATCCTTGCCAAGAACACCTCGCTGGTATGGCACGATGACCGCTCCGATGAAGACATCACGCTGAACATTGTTGACACGCCGGGTCACGCCGACTTCGGTGGTGAAGTCGAACGAGCACTCACGATGGTTGATGGCATCGTGCTGCTGGTTGACGCTGCGGAGGGTCCGCTACCGCAGACTCGCTTCGTGCTTCGTAAGGCTCTGGCTCGTGATCTCCCGGTGATCCTCGTAATCAACAAGATCGACCGGGACGATGCCCGTACGTCAGAAGTCATCGACGAGGTTTATGAGCTCTTCTTCGACCTTGATGCCAAAGAGCACCAGGTCGAGTTCCCAATTGTGTATTGCTCGGGCCGTGACGGTTGGGCAACGCTCGATCTTGAAGAAGCCGAGGCAGGTGGAGGAGGAAAGGACCTCTCCGACCTGGTTGAAGTGCTGCTCGACCACATTCCTGCACCGACTTATCACGAGGGGCGGCCGCTCCAAGCTTGGGTGACCAACCTCGACGCATCGCCGTACCTCGGCCGCCTCGCGCTGTTGCGCGTGATGGAAGGCGAAATCAAGAAGGGCGAGCAAGTTGCTTGGTGTAAGCATGACGGCAGCGTCGCTCGGGCCAAGGTTGCAGAGTTGTTCCTCACCGAGCACCTGACACGTGTACCAGTCGATTCCGCCCGCCAGGGCGACCTTGTTGCTGTCGCTGGTATCGAGGACATCTACATCGGTGAAACCCTCGCCGATCTCGACGATCCCCGACCGCTGCCAATCATCACCGTTGATGAGCCAGCTCTGTCAATGACGATTGGAATCAATACCTCTCCATTGGCAGGCCGTGAGGGAAAGAAGCTCACGGCTCGTCTCGTGAAGAATCGGCTCGATGCCGAACTTGTTGGCAACGTGAGCATCCGTGTGATCGCTACCGATCGCCCCGACGCCTGGGAAGTCCACGCCCGTGGCGAACTCCAGTTGGCGATCTTGGTTGAACAGATGCGCCGTGAGGGATTTGAGCTAAACGTTGGCAAGCCCATTGTGCTGACACGCGAGATCGACGGAGTCGTCCACGAACCTGTTGAGCGGGTCACCATCGACGTGCCCAACGAACACCTCGGGGCCGTCACCCAACTGCTCGCCTCCCGCAAGGGGAAGATGCAGAATATGGCCGGCTCAGGCTGGGTGCGCCTCGACTACCTAGTCCCAGCCCGCGGGCTGATCGGTTTCCGTACAGAGTTCCTCACCGAGACGCGCGGCACTGGCGTGATCAGCCACATCTTCGAGGGCTACGAACCGTGGGCTGGCGAAATCCGCTCAAGACAATCGGGAGTGCTGGTCGCCGACCGGATCGGGCCAGCGACCACCTATGCCATGCTCAACTTGCAAGACCGGGCGGCGATGATGGTTGGGCCCGGGACCGAGGTCTATTGCGGGATGATTGTGGGCGAGAACTCTCGGGCGGGTGACATGGATGTCAATATCTGCCGTGAGAAAAAGATGACCAACGTGCGTGCATCATCGGCTGACGAAACCGTGAAGTTGACTCCGCACCGGGTTCTCTCACTCGAAGGCGCGCTGGAGTTCATTGCTGACGACGAATGCGTCGAGGTTACCCCTGACAACATTCGCCTTCGGAAGGCTGATCTCGACCCGACTCGCCGCGCTCGTGAGGCAAAACGCCGTTCGATGGTGTCCTGATTAGCCACCTTCGCAAACCCGCGTCGGTTCGCTCAGGGTCCGATAACGAGGGCGCGATTTGGCTCGAGTAGGTCGATCGATCGATTGTCGCTTTCGTGTAAGCCGGTTGCTTCCCAGGCCAGCAGACCGATCCGGCAGCGCTCCCACCGGTTTCCATTGACGTGGCAAGCTGCCGCGCCCCACTCGACAACGCAGCCGCTATCGCCGTCGGCGACTGCGTTGCCTTCGATCAGGGCCTGGGTACCGCCGTCGACGTCGACGGCGCGCATCGTGTGGGAGATTTGATTGCCGTGGACGTGGGCGCGTTCGGTCTGTTCGAGATGCACGCCCCACCAACGCGCGGAGATGTTGTTGCCACGGATGACGACACCGGTCGCGTCAACCACACGAATTGCGCAGAGGTGCTGGTGAAGTTCGCATGAGTCGATTTCGTGATCGCCACCGCCAGTTAGGTGAACGCCGACCCCCCACTGGGTGCCATCGAATTGGCATCGCGAGACCGATAGGCGAGTGGCATCGGTACTGAGCACGCCGATTGCGGAACTTGCCCTGATCAGAGCGTCGTCGGCGCGAACTGCGACGCGGCCTTTGATGTGGCATCCAAGGACAGTCGCGTATGGTCCAACAACTTCAACGATCGGAGTGGGATCTGAGGTACTCGGGTCGGCGACTCCACTGACCGTTAGGTGTTCGATTCGAGCATTGCGTTCGAGGCTGACCGAGGTACCGCCATCGCCACGGATGATTGTGCGACCTGGACCCAAACCGCTGATGATCACACCGGCTGGAACCGTTGCCGGCCCGCTGTAGGTGCCATCACCCAGTTGCACGACATCGCCGGGATCGGCGCTGGCGAGGAGCGGCGCAAGCGGAACCGGGGTTGCCGGGGTTGGCTCAAACAACTCGATTGGTCGTTCTGGTTCGGAGAGTTGCAGCCGGTAAACGGCGATCTCAAGTGTGGTGTCGGCGCGGCTATGGCCGAAGGCCACCTTCAAGTCGATCTGCAACCCGTTGTCGTCTTGCCGGAAACGTAGCTCGGTGGCATCGTTGTCACTGGGGGAGGCCGTGTCGTCGACGCGCTCAACCGAGTCGACTTGAAAGTGGCCTTTGGCCAACGCGGCAAATCGTCCGCGGCCCGAGATGTCGACCGCATGGAGTGTGTCGTCGACGACTAGATAGCGCACGTCCTCATCGCCCCACGTACTCCACGGCATGGAGTTGTTGACCAGCGTCGAGTAACGCCGTACCCAACTCCCCGCATCGAGGAGAGGCTTACTCTGCAGGGTGGAAACCGAACCATCGAGGTCGGGGCTGACGCTTAGCAGGAGGTGGCCGCCTTTTGCGACAACTTCGGTGAGCAAGGCCACGATGTCGAACCCCGAAAGATGGTGCTCAGGTGGCTCGATTTGGTTGCTGCCGAATCCGGAGCCAATTCCGCGTCGATGTTCCCACGGCTCGTCGATGATGTCGTCAGGCAACACGTATTCGAAGGTGCGGATGCTTGGCGGCGTCGATGCGCGGTCAGGCCCGGGGATTGCCCACCCGTTGTTGACGACAAGATCTTCGTTGATCTCGCGGAGGCGTTCAAGGAGGTCAGGTGTCAGCCAATGTCTGGTGTCATGGCCTCGTTCACCGTCGCCCCACAGCGCGTTCAGCCCGTATCGCGTTACGAGATCGGTGATCTGGGGATGGATCACGTCTGTTACGTACGACGCTTCTGGGTAGCGTTCGTCGCCGCGGTCGAGCAGTGAATACGCGGCGCCGAAAGAAAGGTCGTTGCGTTCGCAAGCAGCTGCATATTCGGCGAGAACGTTGCGTCTGGGACCGCCGTGGGTGACTGTGCGTTCAGTATTGGGTGCGTCCCACCAGCACCAGCCATCGTGGTGCTTGGCGACAAGAACGGAATAGGTCATCCCGGATTCGACCGCCAGCCGTGCCCAGGTTTCGGCGTCGAAGTTCTCGAACGTCAACAGGGGAAGAAAGTCGTCGAAACGATCGATGTGCCCCCAACGGTCGCGGTGGTGTGCGAGCACTTCAGCCAGTGGTGCATGTGGGCGGCTAGAGCTATCTGGGTCGCTACCAAGATGCTGTTGGTACGCGTCGGCATTCTGTCCGATCGGGCCCCACGCGGGCACGATCGCGAGGTTGGTATCGACCAACAATCCATATCGCCGCTCGTCCCACCACCTCGGCATGTTCATCGGCTTGTCAGTATCGCGCATTGGCACACACTCTGTTGCTTCGAGGTCGCAGCGTGATGCTGACATTGGTCCCGGCATACTGCCAGCGTGGAACCTGGTGCTGATACGGCGTCCCAAATTACGGACCCGCTGCCGCGGGGGCTGGCGTCGAAGCTGGCGCTGCTTGAAGAGGAATTGCGTCGGCTAGGGAACGTGATCGTCGCGTTCAGTGGGGGCGCGGACTCAGCATTTCTTGCAGCGGTGGCTCAACGAGCGCTGGGTCGCGAGGCGGTGACTGCAGTGACGGCGGTCTCGCCGTCACTGGCGAAGGACGAAGAAGCCGACTGCGAGGCGCTGACTCGTGAGTGGGGCATGCGGTGGACTCCAATCGCAACATCAGAAATGGAGCGCATCGCGTATCAGATCAATGACACCGACCGGTGCTTTCACTGTAAGGCCGAACTGATGTCGGTGCTTGCCCCAGTTGCATTGGCCGAAGAGGCCGTGATCGTGTTGGGTGTCAACACAGATGATTTGGGCGACCGCCGGCCAGGTCAACGCGCGGCCACCGACGGAGGCGCTGAGTTTCCTCTAGTCGCGGCCGGGTTCACCAAAGATGACGTTCGGGAGGTGTCTCGACACCTGGGTTTACGCACGTGGAACAAGCCAGCGGCGGCTTGCCTGGCAAGTCGAATTCCTTATGGCACCGAAGTTTCCGTGGCGATTCTGGGCAGGGTCGAGCGTGCCGAAGCGGCGTTGCGTCGACTTGGCTTCGAACAGGTGAGGGTGCGCCACTATGGCGAGACCGCGAGAGTCGAAGTTGAGCTCGATCGACTATCGGAGATCCTTGCGTTGCGCGGTGAGGTAATCCGCGCAGTCCATGCCTCCGGCTACCGCTACGTGACACTCGATCTTGAGGGGTTCCGCAGCGGCAACCTGAACGGGTGACGCCACGCTCGATGGCGAGCACCGGTTCGGGGTCGCATACAGTCGACGCCATGAAGCTGTCGATGATGATCAACTATTCGGGCGATTTCTATGCTGACGTCGACAAGGTCGTCGAGCTCGAACAGGCCGGCCTCGACGTGGTTTGGGTTCCGGAGGCGTACACGTTTGATGCTGTTTCGCAGTTGGGTTACCTGGCTGCCAAGACTTCAACAATCGAAATCGGATCGGGGATTCTGAACGTGTTCTCGCGCACGGCAACGTGCATGGCGCAAACGGCCGCGGGCCTCGATTTCGTGTCGGGGGGTCGCTTCATTTTGGGTCTCGGTGCGTCGGGCCCGCAGGTGATCGAGGGTTTCCACGGCGTGCCGTATGAAAAGCCGATGCCGCGCATTCGTGACTACATCAACGTCTGCCGCATGACCTGGAAACGCGAGAAGGTCGTGTACGACGGCCCGACCACGAAGATTCCGCTTCCCGCCGGGCAAGGCACGGGGTTGGGAAAGCCGCTGAAACTGATCAATCACCCTGTGCGCGAAGAGATCCCGATCTATTGGGCGAGTTTGATGAGCCAGTCGGTGAAGAACACTGCGCAATACGCCGATGGCTGGTTGCCCATGTTCTTCGACCCCGAGAAGTTCCATGTCGTGTGGGGTGATGATCTCGAGGCCGGCGCCGCCAAACGTGACGAGAGCCTTGCACCGCTGCAAATCTCCGCTGGGGGAATGGTCGCCATTGGCGAGGACCTCACCGGCGAAGCGCAATCGGCATTGCTCGACTTTTCGCGTCCCCACGTTGCTTTGTACGTCGGCGGCATGGGTGCTCGCGATCAGAACTTCTACAACACGGTCTGCAAGAAGTACGGCTACGTCGATGAGGCTGCAGAAATTCAGGACCTCTACTTGTCCGGCAAGAAGCAGGAAGCCGCCGCGGCGGTGCCGGCTGAACTGCTTGAGAAGACCAATCTTGTGGGCCCTCCCGGTTACGTGAAGGAACGGCTAGCGGCATATGCGGAGGCCGGAGTTACCGAGTTGTCGGTGAATCCCGTCGGTCGTGACCCGGTGGCGACCATTGATCAGCTCCGCTCGTTGCTCTAAGCAAGGAGCAGGCGCACGCGGCCTAGACCATTCCGCGTAGCCACCACAGGCTGAGCGCCCAAGCAAGCGAGAGCAGTAGGAAGGCCGCCAATGCCCACTTCCATGTGAGTTCAGTGACGATGTCGATCTCCTCGCCCAACGTTTCACCGAGAGAATCAGCGATTTGTTCGTAGGCGTCGGCCAGTTCGCCCCCGGTTTGAGCCTCAAACGCCTGGCCACCCGTTGTGTCAGCGACAAGTTCGAGGTCGGCGGGTCTAACTGGCACGGGAACGATCTCACCCGACGCAGGGTCGATGATGGTTCCGGCCGGAGTGCCGAACGCGATAGTGAAAACCGGAATCCCGGCTTCTGCCGCATCGGCGGCACCGTCGGATGTCAACCGGCCTACGGTCGTTTCACCGTCGCTCAGTAGCACCATCACGCCGGGGGCAATGTCGTCGGTGTTGTCCTCGTCGGAGTTCGTGAGCAGGTTCGTTCCCGCCGTCAATGCGTCACCGATCGCGGTTGACTCGGCCAGTTCGAGCCCATCGATTCCGCGGCTCATTGCGCCGCGGTTAAGGGTTGGGCTGACTTCTACGTTGACCGAGCCCGAGAAGGAGACAAGCCCGACCTCGACATCGGGGTCGACCGCGTCAACGAAATCGCGGGCGGCCTCTCGGGCAGCTTCGAACCGGTTCGGGGCGACATCGGCGGCGTCCATCGACAACGAGACATCGAACATCACGAGAATGCGGCCTTCACTTCGGGTCCGCTCCGTGGAGTGATCGACAGGGCGGGCTATTGCGACCACAGCCACCGACAGTCCGAGCAGTTGGATTCCGGCCACCACATGGCGGCGCCAGCGCGGTCGGCGCGGTGCGACTTTGTCGAGCAGATCGACCTGGGTAAATCGGACGGTGGCGCGACTTCGCCAACGTAGAACCACCACGTACACAACTGCGAGTGCGAGAACCACGAGCAAGAGCCACAGTCGCTCCGGATCAAGAAAGTCGCTTGTCATCGGCCGATCCCATTGCCGCGAACCGCCTGGACTCGCTTGCGCTGTGTGTGCTGCACGATTGTGGCAAGCCAGTCTCCATCTGTTGAGAGTTCGATCAGGTCAGCTCCGGACCTGCCGAGCGTGTCGGCTCGGCGCGTGCGCTGCTCTTGTGCCGCGGCAGCGAATCGTTGTTGCACCTTCGCGGTGATCCGCACTTCGCGAACCGCACCTGTGGCAGGGTCTTGAACTTCCACCAACCCAATCGGGGGTACGTCGTATTCGCGTGGGTCGTGCACCGTTATTGCCAACAAGTCGTGGCGGATGCTGAGGCGCCCGAGAGCGGGTTCCCAAGCGTCTCCGGCGAAGTCTGAAATGACGGCGACAAAACCGCGCCGATTCGCGATTGCTCCCGCGCGGTCAAGTGCTCCCGCAAGATCCGCGGGGCCAAGGCCGTCTGATGGCGGTGGGGCGGCCAGGGTTGAGAGAACCGCGCGCACCTGGTTGGCGCCGCTACGCGCTGGCATCACATGAATGGTCGGGCCGGCAACGAGCACGGCACCGAGCCGGTTCTGATTGCGTGCCGTGAGGAACCCGATGCACGCTGCGGCAGCTGTAGCAGTTTGGGCCTTGTCGTTGGCGATGGTCCCGAACTGCATGCCTGCGGAAGCGTCGACAACAAGCCAGGCGGTGAGGTCGCGGTCGGCGACCTGTTCGCGGACGTAGGTTTCATTGGTGCGCGCAGTGATATTCCAGTCGATGCGTCGGACGTCGTCGCCAGGTTGGTACTGCCGTGACTCTCCGGGCTCAGATCCATGACCCGGAGTGAGCCCCTGATGGTTGCCATGTAGCACCCCATCGAGTCGACCATTGATGCTCAGTTCCAAGGAGCGGAGCAGTTCGGCAACCGCTTCAGTAGGTGGGCCGCTCGCCCAGCCTGCTGCGGGGCCGGGTGCGGCGGAGAACCCTTGAGGTTGGGCTGCAGCAGCGGCTGCCGCTTCCGGCGAGACGCTCGATGGCGACAGAGTCCCCAAAGGTCAGCCGAACTGTGGGGGGTTTACTTGGTTGTTGGTCGCTTGGAACGCATCGTTGGGTTTTGGTGACACCCAGGTCGCGGGAACCGTGGCGAGGATGCGCTGCACGACGTGGTCGGCAGTGATGTCGCGGGCCAGCGCGTCGTAGGTGAGTAACAAGCGATGTCGCAGGATTTCAGGAGCCAAGTCGAACACGTCTTGGGGCGTCGTGTAGGACCGGCCGCGCAGCATGGCCAACGCCCTCGCGCCACGCACGAGGTTTAGCGAAGCTCGCGGGCTGGCGCCCAG
>JAHRVJ010000196.1 GCA_019090765.1 Ilumatobacteraceae bacterium | reverse complement strand
CAGTTTGGAGTAGGTCGCGAACAGCCTCAACTCCGTGGAGTGTGATGTCGTCGCGACGAATGGTGTCGAAATGCTCACGGCTCATTTCAAATTCCAGGAGTAGGTCGGGACTATCGCGGCGCAGCGCCCTACGGCGGCCGACCTCTGAATAACCCAGGCTGTTCGTGACGCCGAGCGATGGGCCGTTGTCGTGCCAAGCGTCGGTGAGTGCGAGGTCAGCAACCTGGCCGTCCACCTCCGCGGCAAAGTCAATGATCCAAGAATTTGGCTCGGCATTTGCACGGCACCGCCAGAAGTACTGCATCGTGTTCCGCTCCAATTGCGGCGAGGCAACATCGGTCCAAGGGAAGCGGAACGGCGTCATCGCTGGATCGTGAATGCCGCCTGCTGCGAGTTTGGCGAGGCGTGCTGCGCGATCATCGTCGATGTGACGCAGGACCAATCTCGGTGTGCGGACCTCAAGATCGGCCAATGGCCAGATGGAATGCTCCATTGTCCGATACTCACATATCGCTGTGGTCAGAGAGCGGCGGGGTTTACCGAAAGTGTCGGTCGGACTCATTCACATGGGCGTGGTCAGGCGATGCCTAGCCAGGCGGGGACTTCTGTGATCGATGCCAGCTCCGACACATCTTCGTCGTGGTCGTCAACTTGTTCCAATTCCCAAGTGAGGTGATACGGAATATGCACTGCGTGGCCGCCAAGGGCCATCACCGGCAGAATGTCGCTGCGCACCGAGTTGCCAATCATGCAGAACCGTTCTGGCTCAACTCCGATCCGCTTCAGGACCCGAGCGTAGGTCGCCGCGTCTTTTTCCAACACGATCTCGATCTCTGAAAAGTGATGCTCGATTCCGGAGGTCGTGACCTTGCGCGTCTGGTGGACGAGATCACCTTTGGTGATCATCGCCACCCTGCAATGTGCCGATACCTCGGCGAGCACCTGAGGAACATGCGGCAGGAGGCGAACCGGTGCCGTAAGCATCGACCGACCAATATCGAGCAGCTCCCCGATAACTGGGGCCGGCACGCTGCCCTCGGTGACATCAAGAGCCGCACGCAGCATTGACAGCGTGAAGGCCTTGACGCCATAGCCAGTCACCGAAATATCGGCCCGCTCAACCGCGCTTAGTGCGTCGTCGAGATCAACACCGGGGGGCACATATGGGCCGACGAGTTCGGTGAATTTGGACTCAGCGTTAGTGAACGACTCTTGGCTCCGCCACAACGTGTCGTCGGCATCGAAAGCAACGACGTCGAACTCATCGATTCGCCGCTGACCGGCAGGCGCGTGCGACGGGCTCACCGGTGGATGGCGTTCAAGTAGTTGTAGACGGTGATTCGGCTGACGCCCATTGCATCGGCGACGTCCTCAACGGCTCGGCGGAGCGTAAAAGCGCCGCGCTCGTCGAGCAACCGAACCGCGCGCTGCTTGTTCTCGCGCGACATCAACGGCAGGCGCGCGCCTAGCTCCGCCTCTACCGAATCGATCAGCCGGTCAAGAGCGCCATGGAGAGGCGGCATCCGCACGGCCCCGATTGTCTTGCCATCCCAAACGAGGCGCACGTCGCTCGGCTCAACATCGGCGGCGGGCACAAACGATGCCCCGACGGCATCGACTAGTGGCTTCACCGCACGAATCAACGGATGAACGGCCCGGCTGTTTGGTTGGTGCCCGCCGTTGGTCATATCTCCGACGCCCCAGACTGAACATCGTCAACTCGCTCGGCATGCACCGAAACGTGGGTTGCCCCATTTACGAACGCGGCGTTCGTGACGTCGGCTACTAGCGATCCAACTTGAGCCGCAGGAACTAGGCACGATGATCCGAACGGACCGATTTCAACGCCGACCCCATGGGCTCGCGCCGCATCAATAGCCGCGGTTACGTGGCTCCCCGGTTGCCCCTCGACAAACGGCTCGATGGTGAATTCGATTAGTACCACCGTGGTGAGCGTAGAGGGTGACCGGGGCGCTGATCACAGCGGAGCGGCGATCAGCGCGCCCCCATCACGCGCCGAAGCTCATCTGAGCGGGTAATGCAGTCTTTGCCGGCAAGCCCGAAGGCCTCGCTCAACTTTCCGAGCGCAGACTTGAACGACCCATTCCAATCCTCCATAAATCGTTCCCGGGCCGGGCCCTGCCAGGTCGTGCCGTTGAGCACGCCGTCGACAGTGGACATGAGTTGGGTGATCGAATCGATTTGCCGGTTGAGGGTTGTGCCGAGATTGGTTAGCTGTTCAGGGTCGGCTCCGTGCATCAACATGACTGTCTCCTTCTTCGTCGGTGACGAATTTGCTGGGTTGTGGTAATCGCCGACGGCGGTGCCGTCAACTACCCCAACAGTGGGCAGCAAGAATCGCTAAGGGGAACTTCAATCGCTGAGGAAACGGCCATCAGAGCCGCTGCGCAACTGCATCCTCAGCGTCAGCAACTGAAACGGCCGAAGCGTCAAGGTGACGATGCCGTCGCCAACCTCCTCGCCCACCGAAGGCTCTTCGAGCAAGTTGCAACGCCATGCCGCGGCTACACGCAAGGATGAACGCACAGAACAACGAACCCGATTGCCACACGCCTCGTGAAGCCGCACGATCAGGTCGCCGCTGCCGTCGTCGGCGAGCTTCACTGCATCGATTTCAATACCGCTCGGGTTCGCTCCGTTGTCGGCTACCACGCTGACAACGGGTATCGCTGCGGCCAGCGCTTCACCGCCCACCTCACGAAGAGGCGAGTTGAACAAGCTTGCCGCGGCGCGCACCTGAGCGAGCCCGGCCTCGTGAGGCAGGATGGCGAAGCTCACCTCATGGTGGCCATGGTCGGCCTCGGGGTCAGGATACTTGGCGGCTCTGGCGAGACTCACCCGAATCGCCCCATCAAAGAGTGCATGGCCATAGCGACCGTTGTTGAGCACAGCCACACCGAAGTCGGGTTCGGAGAGGTCTGCGTAGCGGTGGGCACAGACTTCGAACTTGGCGGCATCCCACGGGCTCGACGGATGCGTCGGGCGTTGGGCGACTCCGAACTGAACGTCGCAGGATGCCAAATCTGCCCTCACATCGAGGGGAAAGGCAATCGAAAGCAAGTGCTCGTCGTG
>JAHRVJ010000195.1 GCA_019090765.1 Ilumatobacteraceae bacterium | reverse complement strand
GCGAACACCGAGGAAGCCGCCAGCACCGATGCAGCGACTGCCGACGAGGGAAGCGCCAGCGACGAGTCTGGCGATGAGGCCGACCAAGAAACTCCAGTACCAGATGGTGCTGAGGCCGAATCAACCGATGAGGCCGAATCAAGCGATAAGGCCGACGACTGAGTGACGATGCTTCATCCCCACTACGCAGTTGTGTCGGCTGTCGACGCCGCCGCCCCGTTGCCGAGCTTGTGCGTATCACAAGGTCGTCAGCAGGGATCACGGTCGATGCGTCGAGCAGTGGCAGAGGTGCCTGGCTGTGTCGAGGTGACCAAGCGAGCGTGCTTGGCAGCCTCGAATGTTTTGATCAGGCAATTGCGAAGAAGGCGTTCGCTCGCTCATGGAAGGGCGCGGTAGGCCCCGATGAGGAACGAAAGATAGGACAACTCCTCGGCCTGAGGGCCGCTGGTGACACCAGCCGAGATGCGCATTGATTCGCACTTCGGTGAGGTAATGACGACTGGGAAAGGTTGAATCGAGAACGTGGCAACGAAGAAAATCAGAATCCATGAGCTGGCCAAGGAGCTCGGGATGACAAACACCGAGGTCCTAGATCTGTGTGGTGTGTTAGGTGTGGCCGCAAAGGGCCCATCTTCCTCGCTCGCTGAGGCCTACGCCGACATGGTGCAACGACGCGCCGTGCGTGATGGTTTGACTCGCGACGAGCAGCCTGAAGAGCCCAAGCCGGTGAAGAAGGCAGCCGCTAAGAAGAAGGCTGCCACTAAGAAGAAGGCGGCGCCCAAGAAGGCGGCGGCGAAGAAGAAGGCCGCTTCGAAGGCTGACGTGGTCACTTCCACGCCGAAGCCCGTTGACTCCAAAACAGCGGACCCCGTCGAGGAGGCTCCCGCAGCTACTCCGAAGACTGCCGAAGCTGGCAACGGCGCCCCCGACCCGTCACCTGTTGCTGATCAGCAAGCAACTAATGCTCCTGTGATGGCCGCCAATGAGGCACCAGCAGCGAGCGCGACTCCGGCCAGTGATGCGCCGGCGTCCAGTCCGGCTGCTCCCGCACCCGCTCCCAAGGTCGTCGAAAAGCCGCAGGCTGAGACTCCAGCGGCAGCAGCACCTGCGGCTCCGCCGACCCCAGCACCCGCGCCGAGCCCGGCACCCGCGCCGAGCCCAGCAGTTGCTACTCCGCCGCCGGCTGCTGCTGAAGCGCTGGCACCCGCGCCGAGCCCGACACCCGCGTCGAGCCCAGCAGCTACTACTCCGACTCCGGCCAGTGAAGCGCCGGCACCCGCTCCGGCTGCTCCCGCTAGCGAGGCTGCATCTCGGGTCATCTCGAGTGCCCGCCCCACTGCCGATGGTCGTCCGCCCGACGTTCCGGCAGCGCCGCCTGAGGCTCGTGCCCCTGGCGAGGCAACCGCACCCGCTCCACCGCGATCCGCGTCTGGCAAGCCCGTTCCGCCGCCTCCCGGACGCCCGCTTTCGGCATCCGGAAAACCAATTCCGCCGCCGCCCGGCTCAGCTCGTCCCGCGGGCAGCCGGTCAGGTGGTCCCTCAGGCCGTCCCGGTGGTAGCCGTCCCGGCGGCTACACCCCACGCCCTGGTGGCGGTCCCGGTGGTGGCGGTCCTGGCCGTCCTGCTGGTGGCGGCCCCGGTCGTCCAGGCGGCAATCGCCCGAGTGGCCAGCGTCGCCCGCCACGCCGAACTGGTCGTCGGCGTCGTCGTCGCGACCAAGACGAGTTGCAACCGCAGGCCACCGCCTACACCTCTTCAGATGCTCCGGTTCCCGAGGGCATTGTCGTTGTCGAACGCGGTGTGTCAGCCCAAGAGTTCGCTCCTCAGCTGAATCGCACTCCCGCCGACGTTGTTCGCTTCCTGCTGAACAACGGCGAAATGGTCACGGCCACGATGACTCTCGCCGACGAGCAGATGGAGTTGTTCGCGCTCGAAGTCGGTGCCGAGATTCTGATGGTCGAGCCGGGCCAGCAAGAAGAACTCGAACTCCAGAAGCTGTTCGATGATTCCGATGACGACGAAGAGCGCGAGCCGCGTCCGCCGGTGATCACCGTCATGGGCCACGTCGACCACGGTAAGACCACGTTGCTAGACAATATTCGTGGAGCCAATGTGGTTAAGGGCGAGGCGGGTGGCATCACGCAGCACATCGGTGCTTACCAGGTAGAGAACGAATCTGGGTCGGTCACCTTCCTTGACACGCCAGGCCACGCCGCGTTCACGCAAATGCGTGCCCGAGGCGCAGACGCAACCGACATCGTCGTGCTGATGGTGGCCGCTGATGACGGCATCATGCCGCAGACGATCGAGGCGATCAATCACGCGCGGGCCGCCGAGGTCCCAATCGTCGTTGCGGTCAACAAGATTGACAAAGACAACGCCGATCCGCAGCGTGTGCTCACTCAGTTGGCCGAGTACGAACTTGTGCCCGAGTCATGGGGTGGTGACACCATCGTCGTCGAAATGTCCGCGCTCAGCGGTCTCGGTGTCGATGATCTGATCGAACAGCTTCAGGTCGTCGCCGAACTGGAAGAGCTCACCGCCAATCCGAAGGGCCGAGCCAAGGGCATCGTGATCGAAGCTCAGCTTGATAAGGGTCGCGGTGCTGTGGCCACGATTCTCGTCGATAAGGGCGAGTTGAAGGTCGGCGATCCGATCGTGGCTGGTGCCGCCTGGGGACGTGTACGGGCAATGATCAACGACAAGGGCGAACAGGTCAAGGTCGTTGGTCCGTCAACTCCCGTCCAGGTGTTGGGTTTATCGACTGTTCCTGAAGCAGGCGACGAGTTCCGGGCTGCCCCCGATGAGAAGATTGCTCGCACGGTTGGCGAATCTCGCGGCGAACGACTCAAGGCCAAGCATCTCCGAGAAGACGCTCGGGTCAAGACCGGCACGAAGCTCGAAGACATTTTCGCTCAGATTCAGTCTGGCGAGAGGGCTTCGCTGAACATCATTCTGAAGACCGATGTACAGGGTTCCCTGGAAGCTGTGACCGAGTCGCTTCGGCGCCTTGAGCGCGACGAGGTCGACATCAGCTTTGTGCACCGCGCAGTCGGCGGCATCAGCGAAAACGACATCGTGCTCGCAGGCGCAACAAACGCGACCATCATTGGCTTCAATGTTCGTCCCGATGGCAAGGCACGCAAACTTGCCGAGCAGGACGAAGTTGAGATTCGTACCTACGAGATCATCTACAAGCTGCTGGAAGATATCGAGCAGGCCGTGGTCGGCATGCTCGAGCCAGAGTTCGAAGAGGTCGTCACTGGCGAGGCCGAGGTCCGCGAGATCTTCCGAGTTCCGAAGATTGGCGCCATCGCTGGTTGCTACGTGCGGTCGGGGGTTATCACCCGGGGCTCCAAGGTTCGCTTCTTGCGTGACGGCACGATCATCTGGAAGGGCGATATCACTTCGCTGCGTAGGTTCAAAGACGACGCCCGTGAGGTCCGTGAGGGCTTCGAATGCGGTATTGGTCTGTC
>JAHRVJ010000194.1 GCA_019090765.1 Ilumatobacteraceae bacterium | reverse complement strand
TTGCTGGACGAAACATGTGTCGCTGGCATTGCCGACAGTCTTTCTGACGAGGACGCAGCGGCAATTCTCGCCGCCGGCCCCGGTGGGAAGCCGGAGGTCAGTTCCGAAGGTCAAGACTTGGCGGTGGGAATTCTCGCCTGCTTTGGAGACGACCAACTGGTCGACCAGCTCATTCAGGGCATTGTGGATTCTGGAGATCAGGTTGACGAGGACTGCGTCCGCAAGAACCTCGAAGAATTCGATATCGGTGAGCTCGCCCGATCAGATGCTGATCTGCCCACCGAGGTAGTCGCGGCCATTGAGGTCTGCCTAATTGGGCCGTAGCTCCGGACTGACCTGAGCTGGAAGGCAGGGTGGCTCAGTTTCCGAACGAGCCGCCCTGGCCTTCCTTGTCAATGAGCTCACCGACAGACCTGAAAGTCAAGACTCCATCGGCTACAACCACTTCCTGAATCTGAGCGGCCTCGCTCCAATAGGCGTCGTTGACACCATCAAGCTTGAGGGTGCCGCCGAGCAGTGAATCGTTGGTGAAGTCGGCATTCCACATCGCCGCCATCAGGTTGACCCGATTCAATCCACCTGGAAGCTCCGCGGCCGCCCGAAGCACATCAACAAGATACTGGCCGTACAACACACCGGTCGAGTAGGTGCCATCGGCACAGGTGACGGCGCCATACTCCGCGAGGATTTCTTCAATCTCAATGATTGCTGGATCATCGGCATGAGTTGGATCGCCACAGATCTTGATCGAGTTCGCGGTTCTCACCCCCGACCCTTCGACGCTAAGTAGCTCTGCCTGCTCTTTTACTGGCTCGAAGAAACTCGCCAGGTTGTTACATGTATAGGACATGTAGAACCCGGGCCGCCATTGCGACTCGGCCACGCTGCCAACCGTCTGCGGACAAAACGCCGCGGTGGTCCCGGCAACGAAAACATCGGCCCCAGTGGCGATCAGCGTCGTCATCTCGTTGGTGATGTCCGGCGCTGCTTGGTCATGCAACTCTTGTCCGACGAGTTCGATTTGCCCTGCATCCGCACACCCCTGAAGCGCTTCCTGATAAGTCTTGCCGAAATCGTTGTTCATCAGCAGCGCGGCGACCGTGGCACCTTCACCGAAGTCCTCAACAATCGAATCACACCAGATCTGGGCCTCAGTAACGTAGTTAAGGACGTTTCCGACGGTCCACGGAAAGTTCGCCGGATCTCCCCAGAACGGAAACCCTGAGCCGTCGAACAGTTGTGGAATACACGCTTCGCCGGTGATCGGCCGGGTGGCGAAATTGATCGGCGTCCCGACGAAGTGTGCGAATGCAAAGATCTCTTCAGTGTCGATCATCTCCTCGACGTTCGCGACCGCACGACCAGATTCGTAGGCATCGTCTTTGACAATTCGAACCAGCTTCTTGCCATCAATCGGATCATTCTCATTGACGTAGTCGAAGTACATCTCCATGCCATCGCCAATGGCACCAAACGAGGCCAGCTGACCAGACATCGCGAGGGTCTGACCAATGCGGATCTCATCGCCGTCAACACCTTCAAGGGCATTCCAATCGTCGGGGCAATTGTCGAGCTCGAGCGTGGTGCCAGTGCCGACCTCAACTGCACCCACTAGCGCTAGCTGGTCGCCGCTGACAGCAGGGGCAGAACCCGATGATTCGGTAACTGGTGGCACGGAGCTGGCAGCGTCGTCGTCGCTCCCACATGCTGCGAGAACAAGACCAGTGGCCATCGCTACGCTCGCTGCGCGTTTCCATCCTGAGAACTGCATAGCTACCCCTTCGAGGTGGTCGACTTCGGTCCGCTAACTATCGAGACTCGCGAGCGCCAACCGTAGCGAGCCCTAAGGACGGATACCCATTCGGGCCGGAGCTCGCTGACGGGAGCGCTGGCTCGACGCAAATCAAACGGCCCTTTAGCCGACGGATGCCGGAGACGACGCCGCCGGGCATCAGGAAGGTCAAGGCGATGAGCAAGACCCCCAGGATGAGCGTTCCCGTTGGGCCTTGCAGCCAACGTTCCGGAACACCGGGCAGTTCAGTCGTCGATGATGACCACTCCGGTACGAAAGCCACAGCCAGGCCGCCGACAACAGCTCCGGGCAACGTTCCGACCCCACCGACGACGAGCCCGACAATAAACAGAATCGCCAACAACTGAGTGAAGTCACCAGGCGATGCAATCCCGACCTCGGCAACGTAGACAACTCCGCCCAAGCCACCGAGGGCTGAGGCCAGCCCAAAGGAGATGACCTTGTAGTAGGAGAGGCGGATTCCGGCCATCGCCGCACTGGTTTCGTTGTCTCGAATGGCCCGCAAGGCTCGCCCTTGACGGCTGTTGATCAGGTTGGCGACAAGCCAGAAACACAAGCTGGCAAACCCAACGAACAGTAGATAGGCCCAAATCCGGTCAGCCTCACGACTCGTCAGATCGCCCTCACCGAAGTAGTGGCCGACCAATGGGATTCCCTGCAGCAGGTTGGCCAACCCATCGAGCGGCAGCCAGCCGGGTGCGACGATGTCGGAATCGACGATCTTGCCCCTTGCTCCGTCCGTGAACCGATCGAGCACGTCGAGTTGCACAATCGCTGGAAACACTGC
>JAHRVJ010000193.1 GCA_019090765.1 Ilumatobacteraceae bacterium | reverse complement strand
TCCACTCGCGAATCCCGAGCGCGGCCGCCGGGACGACGATCCCGACAATCACCAGCACGACCACACCAATGGCCAGCAGCACACCAAAATCACGGATCATTGGGACCTTCGAAATCCGGAGTGCCAGAAAGGCCAACACGCCGGTAATAGTCGCAGTGATCAGCGGCGGCGCGAGGTTGGCGACACTCTCTGAGATCGGATGATCGTCCTTGTCAAGAACGACCTCTTCCTCGATTCGATTGTGAATCTGGATGGCGAAATCTATCCCAAGCCCGATGAGGATCGGGAGACCCGAGATGGTCACCAAGGAGAGATCGATACCGATCAGCCCGAGGATCGAGAACGACCAGAAGACACCGATCAGCACCGCCAACAGCGGCAGCAGTCGCCAACGCACTCTGAACATCAGCCCCAGCACTACGGCCATCACCGCAAGTGCAGCAAGACCAAGGGTCAGCATGCCACCCTTGAGGTAGTCGTTGATCTCCGCGAGATACACCGGTGAACCCGTGACTGTCAGTTCGAACCCTTCAAATGAAGCGTTGTCGAGAATCTCCACAACGGCCTTGGTTCCAACCGTCTGCTCGTCGAGGGTCGCGTTGCCCTGTAGCACCACGCCCCCAACAGCGGTCTGCTGGTTGGGGAATGTCGATCTCAGCGACAGCCGGATGACCCTGTCTTCATCAGGCGGCGGCTCGGGGACTCCATCGGCAAGAACGAATCCGTCGTCACCAAAGATCAACAACTCGTTGAAGGCCGGATTGCCAATCTCCTGCTCACCAGCATTACCGAGGCGCGCGAGCGCGATCGAAATATCGTCTTGCCGAACCTGCGCGCCAGCCTCATCACGCGAGGCCGCAGACAAGAGCGCCGCTGACCCGACGCCCTCGGTGATCAGGTTCGAGCTGAATGTCAACGAGGTCAACGGAGTGACCACTGCGTACGCCTCCGGAACCTCTGCGAGTTCGCTGTTCAGTCGTTGAAGCTCAGCAAGATTCTCACCTTCGTAGAGGTCGCCGATGTCGTAACCATCCTCGGCCGAATAGAGCAAGATGACGGTCTCACCACCAAAGTCATCTTGAAAGGCAACATTGTCAATCGCAACTTGAGAATCTGGATTCAGGTAGCTGTCCTGGCCGGTTGCGAACTCGATCTGGCGCGTACCTAACCCCAGCACGGCGCTGATCGCCACGATGACCGCGGCGACAACTTTCCAGTGCTTACCGAGCCCAACGCCCGTGTGCCTCCAGAATTGCTCCATCTGCAACCTCTTTCGCCTTCGACTGCGACTTCGACTTCGACACTAGACCTCACATCGGAATCGGTCATAGCCCGCTGCATGGCCTTGCCCAAGCCAGACGCCTGCGAGATCAATTCCGTCGTGGCATGCTCAACTCATGCGAGACCGGATCGTGGCAGGACTGACTTCGATTGTGGGTGCGACAGACGTCCTCGTCGACAGCGACCTGCGCCGCACCTACGAAACAGATTGGACCGGACGATTCTCGGGGACCTGCACGGCCGTGGTCAGAACATCGTCAACGAGAGAAGTTGCTGAGGTAGTGAGATTCTGCAACTCCGAATCTGTCGACATCATCGCCCAGGGTGGCAACACCGGGCTCGTCGGTGGCGGCGTTCCGCGTTCGAGCAGCGACCGGCCCTCAATCGTGCTGTCGCTGTGCAGGATGAACAGCATTCGAGATCTCGACACCGCAGCCGCACAGGTCACCGCAGAGGCCGGTACAACCCTGTCGGAGTGGCGGGATCACGCTCGTGCCTCCGGACTGGACACACCGGTCGACTTTGCGGCCCGTGACTCGGCGACCATTGGCGGGGCGATCGCGACGAACGCCGGCGGGTCACGTGTGCTGCGTTACGGCACAATGCGGCAACAAGTCTTGGGGATCGAGGCTGTCCTCGGGAACGGGGAGGTTGTCGGGTCGCTCTCAGGATTACCGAAGGAAACTGTCGGATTGAACTGGCCGTCGGTGCTAGCGGGTTCGGAAGGCACCGCAGCGATCGTTACCTCGGCGCGCCTGAGGCTGGTGCCAAGGTACGACCAGACGATCACCGCCTTGGTGTCAGTTGCCAACATCGGAGCCGCCGTCGAACTGCTCGGCCAGCTCCGAAAGTCAGTGTCATCGCTCGACGCTGTCGAGGTGATCGAACCTGCTGCGATGGACCTGGTTGCCGAACACCTCGACGTCGAACAACCCGTGCGTGCGTCCCAAGTTGGCACATACATGCTGATCGACTGTGCTGGCCACAACGACCCCTCCTCAGAACTGGCTGATGCGATGGCCGCCGCCAACGGCGTCATCGACGCCGCGATCGCAACGGAGGGTCCACCCCGTGAACGATTGCTGGCCTTTCGCGACCGAATCACCGAAGCCATCGCCACAAGAGCCCAACGGATCGGCCTCCCCCCGCTCAAGCTCGATGTCGCCGTACCCCTCAATGCCCTCGGCCAACTCCTCGAGATTGCCCAGCAAGCCGCCGATGACGATGGCGCTCTTCTCGTACCTTTCGGACACCTCGCTGAAGGCAACATTCACCTCAACTATCTGGGTGCAACCAACCTCGACCAGGTCACAGAGACAGTGCTCACCAAGGTGGCCGAAATGGGAGGAACGATCTCCGCTGAACACGGCATCGGGATCGCCAAGTCGAGATGGCTCCACCTGATCCGCAGCCCCGGTGACCTTGCCGCTCAACGAGCAGTCCGGCGGGTCCTCGACCCAAACGGAATCTTGAACCCCGGTGTGCTCACGCCCGACGCCTGACGCGCCACGTCAGGTTCCGAAACCAAACCCCAGATCTGGGGCGGTGAGGAGAGGTCGGTAGTCGATGTCGCGCTCCTGGGCCATCGCGGCGCACGTGCCTCCACGATCGACCAACACCGTCATCCACACTGGGTTCGCTCCGAATGCCTCAATCTGCTCGGCTGCTTCCATCAGCGAAGTACCACGAGTGGTCGTATCTTCAGTGACCAAGACGCGATCTCCAGGCCGAAGAGCCCCCGCGATACGACCTGTAATTCCACGTTGTTTGGCTTCCTTACGCACGCTGAAGCTACGCAGGTTTCGACCGCGGGCGGCCGCAACCGCAGCCACTCCATAGGCGACCGGGTCGCTACCCATCGTCAGCCCGCCAATGGCGTCAATCGAATCAAATACGTCTTCGAAAGCGGCCATCACAGCGTCGGCGGCAGCAATTATCCCCTCCGGGCTGCAGGCCGTCTGCTTGGTATCGAGAAACCACGAACTCTTGGCCCCCGACTTCAGAACAAACTCGCCCCGCTTAACCGAATGTTCCAACACATGAGCACGGAGGCGTTCTAGTACCGGGGAGAGGGGCTTGAGCGCCATGGAACTATCCGAATCAGTCATCGCGTTCGGACCGTATCGGATCACCCCAGGCTTCGGCCAGGTCCGTCACTCCGGACGCAACTCGCGAATCAGAGCCTCCTGGGCCACTGTTGCAACATGCTCACCGTCAGCGCTGAAGATGTGCCCCATCGAAAGGCCCCGGCCGCCCGCGAAATGGTGACAGCTGTATTCGTGAACATGCCACTGGTCGACACGGAGAGGACGATGAAACCAGATCGTGTGATCAAGACTGGCGCAGAACACCGAATCCAACTCGTCAACATCAGCTTCCATCGGGTGGGCGCGCACAATTGAAGCAATGGGCAAGTCGTCAGACAGATACGCCAGCCAACACCGCTGAAGAACCCGCGCCTCAGCATCTGAGGGATCGCCAAGGTCACTGTTCACCCTCATCCACGCGACCACTCGCCCCGCGCCGTCGCGCTGAGGGCCACCAACATCCTCGGCCCGTACGAGCATCCGGTCGAACGTGGTCGTGAACGAACTGTTCTCCAACCCATCAGGCCCCGGAATCTCTGGCATCTTGATGGGGTTAATGTCAACGGCCGTCTCGGGAGTGTGGAATGAGCTTTCAGCGTTCAAGATTGCGCCGAGCGCCTGCCGTGCCACGACTCGCCGGGTGGCAAAGGTACGACCATCTCTGATCCGTTCAACCTCATACCGCACAGGCTGGCCATCGTCGCCACGACGGATGAAATAGGCACGAATCGAGTGCGGTTCTAGGCCGGGTTCGACAGAAGAACTTGCCGCATGCAACGCCTGCGCGACGATCTGCCCGCCGTAGAGCCCACCCCAGGGGTATCGCGGGCCAGTACCGACAAAGACATCAGATCCGTGAGGAGACAACTCAAACATGAGTCTCCAACGCTATTGCATGCATGGAGGCATTCCATAGAATGGCGCTCATGGCACAAAAACGAGGCCCAAAAACTCCAATGAGCGATGCGCATAAGGCCGCACTTGCCAAAGGACGTATGGAGGGTCGAGTCGTCCGCGATTACCTCGACGGGTTACGTGCAACAAAGCCAAAGCGTGGTCGCCGTAGAACCCCTGCGGTCATCGAACAAAGACTCGAATCGATCGAACAAGAACTGACCGATGCAACGGCCTTACACGAACTCCTCTTGGTGCAAGAACGTCGAGATTTAGCTGCCGAGTTGGACGCCAAGACCGAGACGATCGATATGGACGCCCTCGAGCAGGAATTTGTTCTAGTCGCAAAAAGCTATGCCGACGCTAAATCGATTTCGTATGCGTCGTGGCGCGATGTGGGCGTCTCCGCCAAGACTCTTAAGAACGCTGGAATCAGCCGCGCCAAGTAAGCCATCGGCTGTGCCTAGATCGTGATGGCGTCTAGTTGATCAAACACGTGATGCAGGTTTCGCAGCGATCGACCAAGATCGAATGCTTCGTCGAGAACTGAATTGTCGACCGCAGAATCACTCTCCAACAGCTCTCGGAAATCGATCCCCTCGTCCCAAGCCCGCATGGCGTTCCGCTGGACAATTCGGTATGCATCGTCACGAGTTTCGCCACCTTGGACCAACGCGAGCAATACGGGCTGACTGAAGACCAAACCAAAGCTGGCATCAAGGTTGGCTTGCATCCGATCTGGCATTATCACCAGATTGGCTAACAATTTGCGGAGGCGACGCATCATGTAATACGCAAGCTGCGATGAGTCAGGCAAGATGATCCGCTCAACCGATGAGTGCGAAATATCTCGCTCATGCCAGAGCGCAACATCTTGCAAACCAGCCAACAGATTTGACCGCAAGACACGCGCCAAACCCGAGATCGTTTCTGCAGAGATGGGGTTTCGTTTATGGGGCATCGCGGATGACCCCTTTTGTCCCGGCTTGAAACCCTCCTGCACTTCACGAACTTCAGTCCGCTGGAGGTGACGCAGTTCGACCGCAACCAGCTCACACGTCGCACCAATCGAAGCGCAAGCGTATAGAAACTCCGCGTGGCGGTCGCGGGCTACCACCTGTGTCGCCGCCACGGGGGCGAGGCCCAGCGCATCGGCAACGAAGCTCTCAACAGCCGGCGGGATGTTGGAGTAGGTGCCCACGGCACCGCTCAGCTTCATTACTGCGATGTTGTCGCGGGCGGCTTGCAATCGCACACGGTCACGGTCCACTTGCAACGCCCACAACGCGACCTTTGCGCCGAAGGTCGTCGGCTCAGCATGGACCCCATGCGTTCGGCCAATCATCACCGTGTCGCGGTGGTCGCGGGCGATCTCCACCAACGTTTGGAGCAGCTCGTTTGCCGCTTCAATCAGGAGATCCGCGGCATCGCGCATCGCCCAGCACAAGGAGGTGTCAACAACATCAGACGACGTCAACCCATAGTGAATCCATGAAGATGCGGGGGCGCCTATCGCCGCCTGCACCACGTCAACAAACGCTGCCACATCGTGGTCGGTGATCGCTTCACGTTCGAGTACTTGAAGAACAAACGCCTCATCAGTATCGGGCGCTAGATCTCGACAGACCGCGGCATCTGCCTCAGGCACCACACCCAATGCCGCGTGCCCCTCGGTGGCCAATAGCTCGACTTCG
This sequence comes from Ilumatobacteraceae bacterium, assembly GCA_019090765.1. Classification (GTDB taxonomy): domain Bacteria; phylum Actinomycetota; class Acidimicrobiia; order Acidimicrobiales; family Ilumatobacteraceae; genus Sva-07. Next base: position 11,758 of record JAHRVJ010000193.1, on the reverse strand, counting down.
AGCCAACGCCCGAACCGGGCAGGATCCGACCACACCGCATCCATCTCGGGGGTCGAGTAGCGAGGAATCATGTTGCCCAAACGAGGTAGTCGTCGCGTTCGGCACCGACACCGACCACCTTTACGGGGACACCAACCTCGCGCTCCACAATCTCGAGAAACTCACTGGCCTGACTCGGCAGGTCACTCCGCTCACGTTTTTCGCTCAGGCTGCATCCCCAACCAGCAACCGTCTCATAAATTGGCTCAACGTCAGCGATCAGATCTGACCGATCCGGATAGTCCGTAAGCAGTTGACCGTTCAAGCGATACCCGGTGCATATTTTAATCGACTCAAAACCGTCAAGGATGTCGAGCTTGGTAAGCGCAAGCTCAGTAAGGCTGTTGAGGCGAACGGCCTGGCGCAACATCACGCAGTCGAGCCATCCAGCACGGCGGCGGCGACCAGTTACGGTCCCATATTCCTTACCGACGTCGATGAGGGTGTCGCCATCGTCATCAAGGAGTTCGGTCGGAAACGGGCCTGCTCCGACGCGGGTGGTGTACGCCTTGGTGATGCCAACAATCCGATCGATATCACGCGGCCCCAGCCCACTGCCGACGCACGCGCCACCTGCGGTCGGGTTGGAGGATGTGACGTATGGGTAGGTGCCGTGATCGAGGTCGAGGAACGTTGCCTGGGCCCCTTCCAGCAAGACGTGTGCTTCAGTCGCGAGAGCACTGTGCAGCAAGCCGACGGTGTCAGTCACTAGCGGTGCCACACGCGCCGCCAGTTGATCAAAGCGGCTCACGACCTCGTCAACGTTGAGCGCCTCGCCACCCGCCTGCTCGATAAGTGTGTTTTCGGCAACCGCGCGTTCGCGCACGAGAGCGGAAAATCGTTGGGGGTCAAGAACGTCGCCCACTCGCAACCCGACTCGGCGAGCCTTGTCGGCGTAGGCCGGCCCAATGCCCTTCAGCGTCGTGCCAATCTTGTCGTCGCCGCGCATCGCTTCGGCAATGGCGTCGTGGGCCTGATGCCAGGGAAAGATGAGGTGAGCTCGGCTCGAAACCTTCAGCTCGGAACATGAAATTCCGCGAGATTCGAGCATGTCGATCTCTGAGAACAGTGTCGGCAGATCCACGACGACACCATTCGCAATAACCGGGATGACATGGTTGTAGAGGATTCCAGATGGGACAAGCTGCAGCGCGTACTTCTCGCCATCGACCACCACGGTATGGCCCGCGTTGTGTCCCCCCTGATAACGCACCACATAGGTGTGCTCTTTTGACAATAGGTCGATGACCTTGGCTTTGCCCTCATCGCCCCATTGGGCTCCGACGACGACGGTGACGGGCATGCACGCTCCCTGAGTGGTTGGTGGAACGTGAGGGAATAGTACTCACGACCGACGCCCGATCCCCTTTCCTTCGTTTCGGTGCCCGTGCGCCGTGTGTGCGTGACCAGTAGCGTCGACCCGGTGAGCGTGATGCGTAGACAGCGGTGGATTGAGATGGACAGCAACGCTCGTCGCGCGCTGATGCGTCGCGGCCTAGACGACATCTTCGCTCCCGAGCTGCGTCGATCGATCGGCGAATTGATCGACGACGTCCAGGCGCGCGGGGATACAGCCGTGTGCGACGCTTTGTCGAAGTTCGATGGAATCGACTTGGCCCCAGCCGAACTCATGGTGACCGCCCAGGAGCTCGAAGAAGCGAGCGTGAGCGCCCAGGTTGACGAGGCGATCGACCACGCGATCGGGAACCTGCGAACGTTCAATACCGCTCAGATGAAGAGTACGACGCCCTGGACGATTGAGGCCGAACCGGGGCTGACAGTTGGTGAGCAGATCTCACCGATTTCGTCCGCCGGGCTGTTCACCCCGTCGGGTAAGGCCAGCTATCCGAGCGTCGCCTATCAACTTGCGGTCCCCGCTGTAGTAGCCGGTGTCGCCTCAATATCGCTCGTTGTGCCACCCATTCCCGGCGGGTCCGGCCAAGTCGACCCCGCGGTGCTGGTCGTTTGCCGCAAGCTGTCAATAACCAACGTATTCCGCGTCAATGGTCCTGCAGGCATAGCCGCACTCGGATTCGGAACCGAGTCGATCCCTCAAGTTCGAAAGATCGTGGGACCCGGGTCACCAGCGGTCACGATCGCCCAAGTCGAAATGCAACGACATGGTGTCTCCACAATGATGTTGCTCGGGCCGACCGAGAGCTTGGTGATCGCCGACGACACCGCCGATCCAATCAAGCTTGCCGCCGACCTGCTGATCGAGGCCGAGCACGGCACTGACAGCTCTGTCGTGCTACTAACAACGTCAGCTCAGATAGCTGATGCCACCGATCGAGAAATTGAACTGCAGCTGGCAGATCTACCGGAACTTCGTGCCGAGGCGGCCCGCGCAGCCCTCGGCGGGAACGGCGGATGCGTGCTTGTCAGCTCGATCGACGAGGCAGTTGAAGTCGCGAACGAATACGCCCCCGAGCACCTCCAAGTCGCCGTGGCTGATTCCACGGTCGACGAAGTGCTTGATGGGCTCGTCAATGCTGGCGAGATCCTGATCGGCCAACACACACCGTTTAGCGCCGCCAATTTTGTGCTCGGCTGCCCCGCTTCGCTACCGACTAGCGGGTTCGCGCATGTCTCCTCAGGCATCACTGCCAACACGTTCCTCAAGCGAACCGCGATCGCCCGCGCCGATGAAGCAGCGCTCAGCCAAATGACGCCGTCGGTGCTGGCCCTTGCAGATCACGAGGGCTTCCCAGCTCACGGCAATGCACTACGGCTCCGCCAGCGATAGCTGGGCCGTCTGAAGCTGGCAGCCACGTTCAGGCGTCAGCTAGCAGAAATAATCAGGCCATCTTCGCGACCGCCAGCACGAACGACAATGCTGCCACCGTCGCCAACCGATCCGTCGAGGATGAGCAGCGAAGCTGGATCGCCAATCTCACGTTGAATTACTCGCTTTAATGGCCGAGCGCCAAAGGCAGGGTCGAACCCCTCGCGGGCAAGTTGTGCCATTGCATCGAGATCGATATCGAGTCCGATGCGCTGCACCGCGAGCCGTTCACGGAGCCGTTCAAGTTGAATTCCAACAATGCGTTCGAGGTCAGCCTCAGTCAGAGAGCGGAAACGGATGATGTCATCGATTCGATTGATGAACTCGGGCTTGAAGAAGTCACTCGGTTCGCCGGGCAAGTTCGAGGTCATGATCAACACGACGTTGGTGAAGTCGACGGTGCGACCCTGGCCATCGGTCAGTCGACCGTCATCAAGGAGTTGCAACAGCGTGTTGAACACATCTGGGTGAGCCTTCTCGATCTCATCGAGCAGAACCACCGAATAAGGGCGCCGGCGCACCGCCTCGGTGAGCTGACCGCCCTCGTCGTAGCCGACGTAGCCGGGGGGAGCGCCGATCAACCGCGAGACAGAGAACTTTTCCATGTACTCGCCCATGTCGATACGGACCATCGACTTCTCGTCGTCGAATAGAAACTCTGCAAGCGCTCGAGCCAGCTCGGTCTTACCGACGCCGGTTGGACCCAAGAACATGAACGAGCCAATCGGGCGATTCGGGTCTGACAAGCCAGCCCGGCTCCGCCGGATTGCGTTGGCAACTGATGTGACTGCTTGCTCCTGACCGATGACGCGCTCGTGGAGCTGCTCTTCGAGATGGACGAGCTTGGAAGTTTCGGATTCCATCAAGCGATTCATCGGAATGCCAGTGGCCTTAGCGACAACTTCAGCAATGTCTTCGGCGTCAACTTCTTCTTTCAGCATTGCGTCGTTCGCCTGCAGCACATTGAGATGAGCAGTGGCTTCCTCGATCCGGCGCTCGAGTTCGGGGATGCGCCCGTATCGCAACTCAGCTGCGAGGTTGAGATCAGTCTCACGTTCGACCTGTGAGCCGAGCTGTTCAAGCTCTTCCTTCAACGCCCGGATGGCGTCAATGGCCTGCTTCTCCTGCTCCCACCGTTGCTTCATCGTTGCCACTTCGGCATTGAGGTTCGCGAGCTCGTCGTGCAGCGCGTCCAGACGTTCGATGGAGGCCTCGTCGCTCTCCTTTTCGAGCGCGACCTGTTCGATCTCGAGCTGCAGAATCCGGCGCTGCACCACATCGATCTCAGTGGGCAGCGAGTCGATCTCGATGCGTAGTTTCGAAGCCGCTTCGTCCATCAGATCGATGGCCTTGTCAGGCAGGAACCGGCTCGTGACGTACCTATCAGACAAGGTCGCAGCGCTGACCAGAGCAGAATCTTGAATACGCACACCGTGGTGCACCTCGTAGCGCTCCTTGAGACCGCGGAGGATACCGATTGTGTCTTCGACGGAAGGCTCGCCGACGTAGACCTGCTGAAAGCGGCGCTCAAGTGCCGGATCTTTCTCGACGTACTTACGGTATTCGTCGAGTGTGGTGGCGCCAATCATGCGCAGCTCGCCGCGCGCGAGCATCGGCTTGATCATGTTGCCCGCGTCCATCGCGCCTTCGGCCCCGCCAGCGCCAACGATCGTATGGAGTTCGTCGACGAAGGTAATGATCTCGCCTTCGGCATCGGTGATCTCCTTGAGCACCGCCTTCAGACGCTCTTCGAACTCGCCGCGGTACTTCGCTCCTGCGAGCATCGACCCAATATCAAGCGAAATCAGGCGCTTGTTCTTGAGACCCTCGGGAACGTCGCCGTCGGCGATGCGCGCGGCGAGACCCTCGACGATCGCGGTCTTGCCGACGCCCGGCTCACCAATCAGTACGGGGTTGTTCTTGGTGCGACGCGAGAGCACTTGGATACAGCGCCGAATCTCCTCGTCGCGACCGATAACAGGGTCGATCTTGCCGCTATGGGCCAGCGCCGTGAGGTCCTGTCCGTACTTCTCAAGGGCTGCGAACTTCTCCTCCGGGCTCTGATCTGTAACCCGGTGCGATCCGCGAACATCTTTCAAAGCTTGCAAGAGCTCCTCAGAGCCAACGTCGAGGCGGCTGTTCATTGCCAGCAACAAGTGCTCGACCGACAAGAAGTCGTCACGAAGATCTGACCTGTATCGGTCGGCGTTTTCGATGACGTTGGTGAGCTCCTTGTTCATTCGGGGCTCGTCACCGCCGTACGCCTTGGGTAGGTCGGCAACCGCCTGATCGACACGATTGCGGACCATGAGCGGTGCCTGACCAAGTTTTGCCAGCACGGCGGGTACGACGGTTTCCTCTTGGCGCATCATTGCGCCAAGCAGGTGGTCAGGAGTCAGTTCGGGGTTTGATAGTTCCTTGGCCTGATCAATGGCGGCCGAGAACGCCTCTTGGCTCTTCAGTGTCCACTTCTTCGGATCGATTGCCATGCTTCCCTTTCGCGTGCCGCAGAGTTGCGATATTACTCACTTAGTATCACTAAACCTGAGTGCTATCATATCAGCTTCTGTCACCCAATCCACTCGACGATGAGTCTCGGCGCGACCAGGTCGCGCTGAGACTCATCGGAACTTGGGTAGGTTCGATCTGTTATGGCTTCTCAGTCGCGCCATCGACCCGACTTCGTCGCTCAGGGCACCTGGCGTAGCGGGGCGCTCCATGTCTGGGGATGGAACGGCATCGACACCGCCTCGATGGCCTGGATGTACGGCGGGTTCCGGAAAATCGGCGACGACGGAATGCGTACCGGCTGGCACGACACCCCCATCTCCTATGGAGCGATCGGCCGAATCATGATCGACGTGCCGGAGCAGCCGACATTGCATGCTTCCTCGGTCCAGCTCGACGCGATGGGGACCGCCGTCTGGCTATCTGACCTCCCCCCCGCCGACCTCCTTTCCGACTCACTGGCATGGTTCGCGCGAGCCGCCGAACTCGCCAGACGCGCCGTCTCAGCCGGGCAGATCTTGCCCGTGATCGTCGACGAGGGTCTATTCACCGTGGGAAAATGGGTACCGGCGGCGACTCCGCAGATCGACGCAGCTCTCGAAGCCTTAGACAAATCTATGCCTCCGATCTGTGTCGCCGGATCGAGTGCCAACGCCACCACGATCTTCGCTCAACTCGTTGACGGCATCGCTCGCTCGTTCCTGCATCAAGGCGGATGGAAGCCAGATCTGGGTCGCCAACGAAAACCTGAGGTGCAGGCGCTCCGCGCCACCTTCGGCGCGCTCGCCAAGCCGGATCACGTCATTCGCGGAGGCTCAGACGACTTCGATTCGGCCCTCCATCGGCTCAGAGATGAACTTGACCGCCACCAACGGCGAGTAGGCGGTGAGCCCGTTCTGGTCCCCCGGCTCCGACTGCTGATCCCTGAGGACCCCCTTGAGCCTTGGATTGTCCGCGTCGAACTCGTCGACGATCACGACGGCGCGCGCTGGTGCACGGCGAACGACGTTTGGGAAGGCAACGAAACTGCTCTGGAAGTCGCCCAAGGGGAAGGCCATCTATCCCTACTCGGGGAGCTCATCAGCGCGACCGTCCAACGGATCTCTGAGATCCCCGGTCTCGCCGACCTGACCGAGCAGGAACAGCCCAACCAGGTCGAACTTGAACTCGATGTTGCTGAGGAGTTCATCGATATCGGCCCCGCAGAACTTGAGCAGTTGGGCGTGGAACTGATCGGACCCGAGCGACTGATTCGGACGCGCGTAGCTGTGTCGGGCGAAGCCACGCCGGCGCCAGCAGATGACCGACGGAAACAGTTCGGGAAGGAAGCCCTGATCGAGTGGAAACTCGTAATCGGAGACGAGGAGATTTCCGATGCTGAAATTGCCAGGGCCGAAGAAGCCGGAGCCACGCTACTCCACACAGGTCACCGCTGGGTGCGGATCGATGCCGACGAGCTACGTCGCCGACGCTCCCGCCTGACCGAACTCAAAAACGATCACAGCCGCGTCCAGCCATTGGAACTCATCCGTCTGGCTGGCGAAAACGCCGACGCCGAAGATGCTGACCGTTCGCTTGTCTTCACTGATTCAACCGGCGACGATCAGTCACCAACTGCGAACTCAGCTAGCGAATTCGACTGGGTTCGCAACCTGCTCGCCGGTCTCCCTGACGAGCAACTCGACGAAGTACACGAGTCGAGCGAGTTCGTCGGCGAGCTACGGCACTACCAACGTCGTGGGCTCTCGTGGATGCAGTTCCTCGCCAAACTTGGCCTTGGCGGCTGCCTTGCCGATGACATGGGCCTTGGTAAGACAGCCACCACCCTTGCTCACCTCATCGAGCGACCGGGGCCACACCTCGTGGTATGCCCGTTGAGCGTGGTGCACAACTGGAGCCTCGAATCTAAGCGGTTCACCCCGAAGCTGGACGTGCGGATCCACCACGGCGTCAATCGCACCCGAGCGGGAAATGGCAGCCTCCAGGGAAACGACTCACTGTTCCAGTCCGACCCAGAGAATCAACTTGTTGTCACCACCTACGGCCTGCTTCCACGCGATCTTGAACACCTCGGCAGCATCCAATGGTCAACCGTTGTACTCGACGAAGCACAAATGGTGAAGAACCCGAACACCAAGGCCGCCCGCGCGGTTCGGCAACTGAAGGCTGCCCAGAAGTTGGCTCTCACCGGTACGCCAGTGGAGAACCGACTGAGTGAACTCTGGTCAATACTCGACGCCGTCAACCCGGGTCTACTTGGCAACCTCACGCGATTCCGCGAGCGCTTCGGGACCCCGATCGAACGCCACGGCGATGCTGACGCGGCCGCCCGACTACGACGGATTACACAGCCATTCATCCTGCGACGAACCAAAGCTGATCGCCGCCTCCTACCCGACCTACCAGACAAGATCGAGCAAGTCGCGTACGCAAAACTCACCCGCGAACAGGCAACGCTCTACCAACAAGTGGTCGATCAACTCCTGGAAGACGCCGAGCAATCAAGCGGAATGCGTCGCCGCGGGCTCGTGCTCGCGGCACTCATGCGGCTCAAGCAGATCTGCAACCACCCAGCCCACGCCCTGCGCGATGGGTCGAGACTGGCCGGGCGTTCAGGGAAACTGACACGGTTCGACGAACTCGTCACCGACCTCCTCGATCAAGACGAACGAGCACTTGTATTCACCCAGTTTCGCGAGATGGGCGAGCTACTCCAACAACACATCAACGAGCAATTCAACTTCGATGCGTCGTTTCTGCATGGTGGAGTGACGATGAAGAATCGCAGCGAGATGGTCGAGTCGTTTCAGGACGGCAGCAGTCCACCCATCTTGCTCATCTCGCTGAAGGCAGGAGGCACTGGCCTCAACCTCACCGCCGCGAGCCAAGTCATTCACTACGACCGATGGTGGAACCCAGCTGTAGAAGATCAGGCCACCGATCGCGCCTGGCGGATCGGTCAGACCCAAACCGTCAACGTGCACAAGCTTGTTTGTGAGGGCACAGTTGAAGAACGTATCGGTGTCGTAATCGACGACAAACGCAAACTGGCCGACTCCGTAATCGGCAACTCGGAGGCGTGGCTGTCGGAACTATCCACCAGCGAGCTGCGCGACTTAGTCGTGTTGGAAACCGAATCGTGAGCGAGCGCACACCGTGAGCCGACCGCATAGACCCTTCGGATCAAACCACCCCGGCCGGTTACCGGCAACGATGATGAAAGTACTGGCTGCTGAGATGAGCGACCCGGGAAGACTGCGCCGCGGCAAGCAGCTGGCCAGGGATGGTTCGGTTCTCGACATCATCATCGAGCCGAGCCTGGTCACATGCGAAGTGCAGGGCTCGCGCGCAACTCCGTATGTCACCACAATCAGAGTTAGCAAGGGCGACGGGATGCCGTTGCGGCGTGACGTAACCACCGAATGCGCGTGCCCAGACGACGACAACTGGGATGACTACGCCTGCAAACACGCAGTGGCCGCAATGTTCACACTCAGCGACGAGTTCCTGCTCGACCCGAGCCTGCTCGACATTTGGCGCAGCATCGACGCCGACCAACAACATCGCGACACAGATGCAGACGAGGACCGACCCGAGGACGACGAATCCGAGCCAGCTCGGCCCGATGCGCCACAGGAACCTTCACGCCAAGACGACCCGCTCCGCGAGCAACTGACGGTCCCAAGCGGAGCAACCTTGCCAACAATGCCCGACTTGGAGTTTTCCGAGCTGCTCTTCCCGAAGCCGCCGCTGCTGGCAGCGACGCTCCGCGACGCACTCGCCAACCTGCGGATCGAGTGGGATTGACCCTGATGCCGTATGCCTCTCAAGCTGGCGCGTGACATCTGACTTGATGTCCGGTCTGGCAACACCCCGGTTGTTTACAATGCAGGTTCATGGTCGGCAACATCGCTCAGGTAGCTGACGCGCTCATCAGCAACATTGATCAAGTCGTGCGGGGAAAGCGCGCAGAGATCAGGCTGGCACTTTGCTGCCTACTCACCGAAGGACACCTGCTACTCGACGATGTGCCGGGCACAGGTAAGACAAGCCTCGCCAAGGCGATTGCGAACTCGATCTCGGGCACGTGGAAGCGGGTGCAGTTCACCCCTGACTTACTTCCCACCGACATCACCGGAGTAATGGTTTACGACCAACGCTCTGGCACGTTCTCATTTCGTGAAGGGCCGGTGTTCACCAACGTGCTCATCGGCGACGAGATCAACCGTGGTAGCCCAAAAACACAATCAGCGTTACTTGAGGTAATGGAAGAACGCCAGGTCACTGCCGACGGTGTTAGCCGTGCCGTTCCGCGCCCCTTCTTCGTCATCGCAACTCAGAATCCGCGCGACTTCCAGGGCACGTTTCCGTTGCCAGACGTTCAACTCGACCGATTCGCAATGCGGCTTACGCTGGGATACGCAGATCCCGAGACGGAAGCGTCAATTCTTGACGACTTCAAACGAAGTAGTGCCCAGAACAGCGTCTCTCCTGTCACCAATCCTGAAGAGTTGGATCGCGTGATTAGCGAAATTGACGAGCTTCCCGTCGTGCGCGCGATCCACGACTACATCGTCAGCATTGCCAACGCCACCCGCACCCACCCAGATCTGCGACTTGGTGTTTCAACGCGTGGCACCCTGACACTGCTACGCGTGGCACGAGCATATGCGGCGACCGATGAACGTAATTACGTGACCCCCGATGACATCAGAGCAATCGCGGCGCCGGTACTAACTCACCGCATGGCCCTTACAGCCGAGGCCGAACTACGCGGTGCTCGACTTGAAACCGTGCTCGCGGACATCATCGATCAGATCCCGGTGCCGCGCACGCGCGAAGGCTGACCATGCTCACCAAGTCAGGCCTCGGGGCGGTCCTGGTGGCAGTCGTGTGCCTCGCGCTTGGGTTGTGGTGGAGATACGAAGAATTGGTCTTCGGTGCCGTTGCTGTCGGCGCTCTCCTCTTGATGGCCATGTGGGTTTCACAACGGCCGCTACGCGCCGAAGTGAGACGCCACCTACCGGCCGTACGCATCCCGAGAGGCGATCCCATCCACGTTCTGTACCAGCTCCGGAACGCAACTCGGTTCAGGTCAGGTCGGGCGACGATTATCGACAACTGCGATGGCGTGGAAACGCGTGTCGAAATCGACCCCGTCCCACCCAACGACGAGACGATTGCCGCCGGGGCAATCCCAACCCGGCGGCGGGGAGTCTTCGACGTTGGCCCGTTCGAAATCGAGCGCATCGACCCATTCTGGCTGACCGTCGGAAATCGCCAGGACAACGCTGAGGCAACAGTCATCGTCCACCCGAAAATTTATGACCTTGTGGGCCCTCACGGGTCGGTCCGAGTCGTCGAGAATGAATCGGTGCTTCGACGCGCGACAGCAGACCCGATGTCTGGGTTTGTTTCAATGCGCGAATACATCGCCGGCGACGACCCGCGGCTAATCCACTGGCCGACCACGGCGCGCACGGGAACCCTGATGATTCGAGAGCACGTGGAGGTACGCCGTCCTGAATTCACCGTGGTACTCGACACTGCCGAGACGGTCGGCACCGCCGATGACTTCGAAGAGGCCGTGGACGTGGCCGCCACCTTGTCCGTCCATGCTCTTCGTGCCGGGCTCGACGTTGTCGTCCGGACAACAAGTAGAGAGCATTCCGGGCGGCCTTCACCACTGATCAGCGACTCCTTGGTGCTCGACCTCCTGACTCCCGTCCAACAAACAAATGCAACCGAACTGCTACCCGTCGGAGCACTCTTCACCAAGGGGTTCGACCACACATCGGTAGTGATGGTCACCGGACCAGCCGGACCATCTAGCAAGTTCGCAACTTCGGAACGAATGTCAACCGTGCGGATTGGTGATGGCGCGTCGAGCACTAGCGGGGTCGTTCTGGCCGCTCAGGACGCGGCTGAGTTCGTGCGCCGATGGCGAACCTGGGGTTCCGATGGATGAACCCACCATCGCCTCGAACAACAACGGCTCGACCGGCCTGAGCCGCGTCCGGATTGGCGTGCTGTTCATCGCCTACACCATTTCTGGTACGGCAGCGGGAGCAATCTTCGACAGCCTGGAGTGGAGTCTGCTCATCGCTCCGCTCGCCCCGACAATCGCCGCGTTGGTGCTGGCGACACGAGCGTTTCCGCTGCGGCTACTAAGTGCTGGCGCATCGATCGTTGCGTCGGTCGCTATCGCAGTCTGGCTGACGAATGGAAGCGCTAGCGATGTGGTCGACGCCTTCACCGCAGGACCGCAGCGATTGCTATCGACCGACTGGCCGAGCCCAGCACGTCCTGATCTCATCGGTACGGTCGCCGCGACGCTGGCGATTGCGACCGCGCTCAGTGCGGAATTGGCAACTCGGCGTAGATGGCACCTCCTCCCGCTGCTCCCGCTTTTCGTTACCTACGTTG
>JAHRVJ010000192.1 GCA_019090765.1 Ilumatobacteraceae bacterium | reverse complement strand
TCCGTTCGGTCCGACGACCCGGGAAGCACATAATCGACCTCCTCGCGGTAATTGATCCAACCCACGCGTTCGAAGCCCGCAGCGCGCGCTCGGGCGAGGGTGTGTTCGAGGTCGCTCCGGAAGCGGCTTTCCCAGTCGTTGTGCCCGACCGAGATCAGAAGGACTGATCCGTCAGGCACAGCTCCATCAGCAAGGATGGCGTCGACTTCCTCGACGAGCGTAAGAGGCCGGTAACCCTCGCGTCCACGGCACGACGGGAACTGGATGCGACGACACGATTCGAGGCGAGTGTCCCACATCAAGGCCGAGTCGAGTAGGCCGGTAGCGCCAAACCAGCGAATCGCGGCGAGTGCCGAGTCAGAGATCATCGTGATGTGCAACGGCTTGGTTCGAATCGTGTAGGACTCACCACGTTCGGCGGGCGCGACAACGTCGGAGGGGCCGTCAATTTGCTGTACGGGCGCGGCGACCACCACGGCGCTGACTGCAAGCAGCGCTACCGCGCCCGCGGCCACAATCGCTGTTCGCATTCGTCTGATCATCATTAAGGGGATCGGCATATCGGCCACACCCATCAAATCAGCTTTCCATAAAGAACCGTGCGCTCCCGATGCGACAACGTCACGGTGTGCCAACGTTCTTCCCCTGGATCGCCGCCCCCTTGAATACCCGGCTGCCGTCGGATGACCCCGATGACCTCGCGGCTCGAGCCATGTGATCGTCGAAAACGCTGTGACACGACACGCCTTGGCACCTGGCCATCTACCAGGTGTTTTGAGTGGAGACGGCGGGAATCGAACCCGCTACCCCCTGCTTGCAATGCTGCCGGTTCGCATCGTGCCTGATAAATGGCTATCTACAGGGGCCATGTGGCTTGTTGGCGCTCCCTTGTTGCACATGATTGACCGTTGTTTTCCGCTGCTACATCTGCACGGAATGTGCAGCCGGACTCCTTGACCATCACGCGAGCGCCGTCCGTCGGTTCAGTTGACACCGCTTGCTTTCACGGCATCGTGTACGGCACCGGCACATCCGTCGCAAGATCGACCCGACTGAGTTCTTCAACGTGGCCGTCGGCGCGGACGCTCAGCTCGCGAAGTTGGAGTGTGCGCTGATCGAGCACCGTGACCGCAGCGGGATAGACGTCGGCGACCGCTCCACGCACCGCGACCCAACGGGCGAGTCGCGCCGCACGATCTGCGTTCGCGCGAAGCCCGGCGTCGGTCTCGACGCCGGAAATCCAGTGGAAGTCGACAGGACCCTCGACCAACTGTTCGGACCTGCCAAGCGCGGTTCGACACCAGAAGCGCAGGTACTCCACGACATCGTCGGTCGATTCGAGGTGGAGGCCGATCGTGCGCGCGAGTTCATCGACGCGATCGGGTGATCCGAGAACGACCACCTCGTCGCCGACGTCGGCCACGGACATCTCGATCGGACGGCGGCGGGTGGGAATCAAGACATGGAAGACGGCGACCCGGTCGAAAAAGTCCGGCGTCGGCAGCGGAGATGCTTCGACTCCGTGTTCGGTGATCGGTCTGGCGTGCAGCGGTGACGCTGCGGCAAGGCGCCGCGAGAACACGTCGAGCGTGTCGCCGGTGAGCGGTGCGGAGTTGTTCATCATGGTCCTCCCGATTGTGGGGCGGGGTATGCCGTGTCGTAGCTGTCGCCGTAGTAGTCGGGGTACGACTGCCCGTTCGTACTCGCCTGGACTTCACCGTCGATGAACCCCTTCTTGACGCGGGCTTTGCCTGCCTCGGCCCCGATCCGTTTCAACTCGGCGGGTGTGGCATCCGGGTTCTCGAGCTTGTGTTTGTTGATCGCCGCAGTTTCCGCTGTGTGATACTCGTTCTCGAGAGGGAACGTGTGTGCCGGTGTCTTGCCGCCGGCGCGGAGTTGGTCGTTGGACAGGATCGATTCGACGGTGCCCTGCGTCTCCTGGTCGATCATCGTGTCAACGTAGGTCGTCTTGCTCCCACTGTTCCACGCCGTGATGCTCGCCGCGTCGTTCTCGGCATGGTTGACCTCGTGCACGAGGGTCTGCGCGGCGTCGTGGTTATCCCTCGCGTTGATGATGATCTGAGGAGGGGGCCCGGCTTTCCAGAAGGACCCGTCGCTCGGATCGAACACGACTGTGATGTTGTGATCGTCGACGTATTTTTGCGCATCCGTACCGAGTTTGCTGCCGCTGAGCGCTGTTTTCATGCCGTCGAGTGTTGCGGCGTCGGTCATCGCGGGCGGTGGAATAGCCGGTGGTGCGACGGGGGGTTCGACCGGCGGGTCAACCGGCGGCTCAACCGGCGGCTCAACCGGAGGCTCAACCGGAGGCTCAACCGGAGGCTCAACCGGAGGCTCAACCGGAGGCTCAACCGGCGGGTCGACGGGAGGTGGTGTCTCGCCGGGCACCAGGACCAGCGGGCCGTCGATCGTGCCGTCCGGGTTGTTTCCCCAGATCACACCTTGGATCGTCCCGTCGTCGGGGAGGTCGGCCGAGGTCGGGATGTACGACGTGGAGCCATCAGGATTCGTCACCGGTTCGATCTGGCCCGACTGCAGGAGGGCATCGATTGCATCCTGGCCGTCGAGGATGGTGAGGTCTTCCATCGGCGGAGCGTCCCCGTCCGGGGATGTCGGATCCGTGTCGGGAGCATCGCCAATACCGGCCGCACCGACTGCCGCGCCGGCGCCCGCGCCAGTACTCGCGGTCTGTGACACCACGATGCTGATCGCCGCGACCCCGACGCCGATTGCGGTACCGATCACGGTGGTCGTGGTGTTGTAGGTCTGGGTCTGTTGACAATCGAGTTCGTTCGAACAGTTGTCAGCAAAAGCCACCGACGCACGCACGGCGGCGAGGAAGACACCTCCGACCGCGCCGATCAGGAAACGACGGAATCTATTCACGACCCCACCGCCGGAGGGATTCGCCGAGCACGAGACCCCACACCGCGTGTCCGACGATTCCCGCCATCAGGAAGCCGGGATTGTCGAGCCGCAGTTGCATCAGTGTCGGGTACGACCACATCATGAAGGCCTGTAGTCCCATCGCCCAAATCAGCCCCGCAATCGCTCCACCGCGTGGCCGCATCAAGGCAAACATGACGCCGAAGCTGAGCCCGTTCCAGAAGTGGTACGTCCAGCCAACGGCGATCGCGACGGCAGTCGTACGTGGCTGATCGGTGATCAACTCACCGAAAACCGGCATCGCCCGATACGGGTCGAAGTGGTATTGAAAGATCCACATCAGGGGCGGGCGAATCGCGTCGTAGGCCAAGGTTGCGACGAGGCCCCACAGCGCACCGCTGAGCACTCGGTCGGCGAACCTGTCGAGCTCGCCGAAGCGGTGCCGGCTGGCGAAGATCAGTCCGGTGAGCAGTAGCGCCCCCGGCAGCACGATCAACGGAACGGTGACGCGCATCGGCACGGGACCAAACGTCTCGGAGAGGATCGCCGCCCCCGACAACCCAGCAAGGGCCACCCCCAGAACAATCACCCGAGTTGATGGTCGAGGGCTCAGGTCTTCACTCTGCGACGTTTGCGTCTCGGTCATGTTGAGGCCCCCGGTGTTTTCGGTGCAGGTTGCGACCACGCCGCCGGTGCTGCGGTGGGTTGTGGGGCTGGCGACATCGAGAGGCGTTCGGCGGCCGCGCCAGCGATGTCACCACCTTTCGGCGACAGCATCAGATAGGCGAGTGTGAGCCCGATCAACACGACGAACTGCTCCTTCTGAGCGGTGTCGGACACCCGATCCTGGTTGGTGATCAGCAGGGACACCAGTGTCGGGACGGCGAGAGTGATCAGGACTCGCACAATCACCGGAAGACGCTCACGCTTCTCGAAGAATGTCGGCATCTTCTGCTGGAGCGCGGGGCCGTAACGAACGACGACGTACGTGTAGACACCAATGATCGCGGGGAACGCCTTCTGCGGGATGATGCCGGTCTGGCCACCGGTCGAGGCGTGGCTTCCTGCCCACACCAGGAGGAACAGCAGTGTGGCCAGCAGTGGCCCGACGAGCGGACGGGCGCCCGGATGCAACGAGGCGGAGAGTTTCGTGATCCACTTGGCCAAGTGCTTGCGCAGCACGAACACGGCCACACCGATACCGAGTGGCCCGACCATCTTCCACGCGGCGACCGTGGCAGCGCACGTACGCATCTCGCCCGTGCCCGGCTGCTTGGCCGCACAGTTCTTGTCACCGACGATGTCGTTGACGATCTCGGTCGGCTGAGCGAACGGCACCCACAAGATGTACGAGAGCAGTACGCCGACGACGAGGACGACGAGCAATGACAACGCGCCGGACGTGTCCCGCTGCAACATGGCGAAGAACCTGTTCAGACTGTCTCCCAACCCAGGCGAGTCGGAGGTCGTCGCCGCCGGTTGTGGTTCCGGCGCCGGTTGTGGTGTGGATGGACGATCGGTCATGCCGGCGGCCTCTCCAACTGCCGGTTGTCGACCCAGGCGATCCACCCATTCGCGAGTCTGATCTCGGCCCAGGCGCCCCACACTCTGACGACCTCCAGTTCGACGCCGGCCGCCAGTTTTCCGTTCGGCTTGGACTCGGGATCCGGCTCCGCCCACAGCCTGATGCCGGTTGACGGGACCCGGTGGGTGGCGATCCAATCTTGTGGGCCGGGGGCAGCCCGGGCATTCTTCGTCGAAACTGCGGGCACACGGGTGACCACTGGCGAAGCCAGCTCGGGTTTGCTGGGCTCGGTTGGTGCGCCGGGCTCTGGTTTGCTGGGCTGAGATGGCGCGCGAGGCTCGGACGTGTCGACCGGGACGCCGCACTCCAGACAGAATCGCGAGCCGGTACGGAGCGGTCGACCGCATCCCTGGCACGTCGGTGTCGAGTCGGTTCGAGTGTCGTCGAGGTGCGGTTCGTCAGCTGCGGCGACGGTGGCCGGAGGAGCCGAACGGACATCGACGCTTGCGCCGCACTCTTGGCAGAAGCGTCCGCCCGGGACGATCGCGGCGCCGCACAATACGCAGAACGCATGCCCGTCCGTCACTAGTCCATCACCAGATTCAAGGCCATCGCGTCGACGACCATGCGATTCAGTTCGTAGTCGGGCCCGGGTCCCAGCGTCATGAGGGTCATCGTCCTGCCTCCGACGTCCATCCAGATCTCGTACGTGAGTGCGCCTGCCCCGAAGAACGATTCCGGGGTGTGTTCGAGCTCGGTAATTATCGCCCGATGGCCGGCGATCTCGACCTCGACGGGTCCGACAACGACCGTCGCATAGGACGGGTCCAGGGACCACGAGGCAAACGTGTCGAGATCCTCGTAGGACACGAACGTCATGACCGCGGTGATCGGAAACTCGGCGTCGACGACTACGTCGAACGGAAGCGGATCGAACAGCGAGCAGGTGAGGTCCAGCATCCCGCCGTCCGCAGTGAACCAACCCTCGGGATACGTGAACGAGTAACCCTCGACATCGTTGTGGCACGTTTGCGTGAAGGCGGGCAGCACCGGCCCGGGCAGGACGGTCGGAGGAGGTGCCGTCGGCGGTGGTGCAGTGGTCGGCGGGGCAGTTGTCGACGGGACGGTCGTCGCCAGGATGCTCGTCAGCGGGACGGTGGTCGCCGCGATCGTCGTCGCTGAGACGGTCGGGAGTGGAGTGATGGGAATGGCCAGACCGGGATCGACCGTCGTGCTCACGTCGACGACGGTCGAGGCGCTCGTGGCCCCTGGGTCGGCTGAGGTGATCAGCAGAGGGTCAGACGTGTCGCGCCTGACAGCGAACCAACCGACGACGACGATGACGAGAACGCCGAGAACAGCGCCGATGACCGTCTTGTTCAGGCTCTCGGATGCCGCAACGGCAATCTGTGCAACCTCTGCAGGTTCGCCCGACGAAGCCAGCGTCGCGTTCGCAGCGCCGTCTGGGGGTGCTCCATGCGATGGCTCGGCCGCGGCGGGCGATTTGGGCGTCCCACAGTTGTCACAGAAGCGCGCGCTGTCCGGCAGGCCGTGTCCGCATGTCCCGCAGTAGATCATGGGCCACGCCCAGTACGAACCACCACCGTGCAGCTAGCGCACTCTCCCGCGGATTCCACCTGGTCAGCTTCATCGCGAAGCAGGCCTGTCAGTAGGGCCAATGGTCATACAGCGCCTCGACGAACGAACGTGCTCGGGATTCGCAGCTC
>JAHRVJ010000191.1 GCA_019090765.1 Ilumatobacteraceae bacterium | reverse complement strand
TTCACTGGATCGAGACGACCCAGCCGCTCCACCAGGCGCGCAACCGACACCGATCGAACCTGCTCGACTTGGAAGGCCGTCGCCGCGGTCAGACCAATACCACCGTCGGGTTCCACAACGACATGCAACGGGACCGATCGGATCGTGGACGTACCGGGCACCACGATCACCATCCTCAGATTCGGATGGTGCAGCCGATCGTCAGACACAATTACCGCGGGACGACGAAACGCCTGCTCAGGGTGCTCGGGATCGGCACCGAAATCGACCGACCAGACATCGCCTCGAACGAACCGCCCCTCAGCGGTCATCTAGACCATCCGCCGAAGCAGAATCGAAGTGGTGGCTCTCGATCTGATAGGCGGAAACCTCCGTCGGACTGAGCCCGTCGAGAGCATCTCGAACCGAAGACCACCACTCGTCACGACCAAGCCGATGCACAGCGTCGGTCACGACCTCAAGCATCGTTGTACCTCGCTGTTCAGCGATCCGGGCGATCTCGTCTCGCAACTCACTCGGAACTCGCAACGTTGTAGTCGTCCTTGAAGGCGCCATATTTGTAGACTAACTCAGCTATCCCGCAAGCGATAGATTACCGAGTGAGACGATCCCCGAGGAGAACAACCGAGCGGCTGGCGCTCCCAACCGACCTCAATCGAAAGCGATCTTCTCGAGTACGCCCAGGTCCCCGCCTACCGACAGATCGGCCATAGCGTCGTCGAAGAAGCGTTGTGCCTCGGCTGGATCGATGGGATCAAGCGCTCCGTTGACAACCAGCGGTACACGCACCGGTTCTCACCGCGCAAGTACAACAGCAAGTGGTCTGAGACCAACCAACGACGAGTAGAGGATCTCCAGAAGGCCGGGCTGATGGAACCGTCGGGCGAGTCGGCCGTCGAGCAAGCCAAACGCGACGGCCGATGGTCAGCGCCCGACCGCCCGGTTGATATCTCGATGCCAGCCGAGTTCACCAGCAGATTACAGAGCGACACCCAAGCCGCGGAGTTCTTCGAGTCCCTCGCCCCGTGATATCGGCGCCAGTACATGGCGTGGACCGATACGGCGAAACGCCAGGAAACCAGGGACCGACGAGCGGACGAAGCCCTCAAACTGCTGCGCTGCGGCGAGAAGCTCGGGATGCGTTGACGAGGCCACAGAAGGAACAGCAAGGCCCCGATGTCAGACCCCCGGTCCGCGGGAGTTGAGTAGGGCAAATGCTCTCCATGCTGGAGCCATGGCTCGTGTTCTGTATCGTCTCACCGCCGCGCCAGCCCGGATCGCTGACATCGGGTACGTCATGCCCGGAACCCTCACCCAGCGCCACACTCGATGTGGGACCCCGACCTGTCGATGTCACGCTGACCCACCGCAGCTTCACGGCCCGTACTGGCAATGGACCAGCAAGGTCAACGGCAAGGCCGTTACCCGCCGCCAAGCGAAACACAAGCCCACCCAGGTTTAAACGCAAGCTAAGACCTCGTTCACGATTCCTTGAACAGAGTGACTGTTACTAGGTCGTCACCGGTGCCGGTCGCCCCGATGCTGACGCCCCATGTGCCATTGGTGAGGATGCGCGTGGTATTTCCCTGACCCTCGAAGTTGGCGGTCTGTTCGAAGCCGCTAGAGATCAGCGCGGCGCTGAAGTTGTCGACGAATGCAGCGGGGTCGGTGCCAGCGGAGCCGAGCAGCGTGATCGCGACCTCATCGTCAACGCCAATCACGGATGAAGACTGAATAGCGAGTCCTGCTGGCTTCACGATGTCTGCGGGCCACTCACTTGGTAACTCAGTCCCCTGATTTACAGAGAGTTCGCCGTCATCGCTCTCAATGCTGAAGTCGCCGTCAGAGCCCGCTTCGCCGGTGATCACCTCGCCGTCTTCGCCGGTCACGACGAAGTTGCCGTCATCGTCCACCGTGATGCCGCCTTCTTCGGTCTCGATCGAAAATCCGCCGTTGCCGTCGCCGTCGAGGTCGAGGTCGAGATCAACATCGCCACCCCCTTGTTGTTCGATGATCTCTTCAATAACGGACTCGGTGGAATCGTCTCCACACGCGGCCGTGAGGAGAATAAGGCCAGCGCCGAGCGCCAGGGAACGGATAGGTAGCGCGCATGGATTTGTCATACCGTTTACGCTAATTCGTGAGCGGGCGCGTTTCACTAAAAAATTCGTGGGCAGTCGCGGTGCGGTATGAATTTGGGATCAGACTCTGCGCCCTCGGAATCTGAAAGATTGTGGGGATGAGTACACCGTTGCGTCTGAACTTCGTGCAATCAGCTACGCGGGCCGATCAGCTACCAGAATCGTTGGCCGAGGTGGCTTTTGTTGGCCGATCAAATGTTGGCAAGTCCGCCCTGATCAATGCCCTTGCGAACCGCAAGCAGCTGGCGCGAGTCTCAAACACTCCCGGCCGAACACAGCTGATCAACCTGTTCGAAATCGAAGGCAGTCGCGACGACTTAGGGACGCTGGTTGATCTACCGGGGTACGGGTTCGCCAAAGCGTCAAAGAGCATCAAGCGCGACTGGCCAGAAATGATCGAGGGTTACATCCTCGAACGCGACAACCTGGCAATGGTATTCGTGTTAGTTGACGGTGCAATCGGGCCAACGAATCTCGATACTCAGATGCTGGACTGGCTGCGCTACAACGGGGTTCCGCACACCGTGGTAGCGACGAAGCTCGACAAGGTGAAGTCGTCGAAGCGGGCCACGAGAAAGAAGGAACTGGCCGCGGGCTGCCAGCTTGATATCGGTGACATTGTGTGGGCCAGCTCGGCCAAGGGCGATGGTATTGATCAGCTCCGTTCTCTGGTTCGCGTCTGGGTCGGCTGAACCAGCGGTCGGTATGTCAGACTGGCGCGATGAGTTCGTTTCAAGTCGGAGTTCAGCTGCATCCTCAGAACACCTCGTTCGCCGACCTTCAGGATGCGTGGCGCCGAGCCGAGTCGATTGGAGTCGATTCGATCTGGCTGTGGGATCACTTTTACCCCCTGTACGGCGATCCTGAGGCAGACCACTTTGAAGGCTGGACGTTGCTGGCCGCGATGGCTGCGGACACCTCGCGCGCCAAGCTCGGCATGCTGGTCAGCTGCAACAGCTACCGCAACCCGGAGTTGCTTGCCGACATCGCGCGCACTACCGATCATGTTTCTGGAGGGAGGATGTACCTCGGAATTGGTTCGGGGT
Organism: Ilumatobacteraceae bacterium; assembly: GCA_019090765.1. Lineage (GTDB taxonomy): Bacteria > Actinomycetota > Acidimicrobiia > Acidimicrobiales > Ilumatobacteraceae > Sva-07. The sequence goes on along the minus strand of JAHRVJ010000191.1, from coordinate 7,396 downwards.
GGTTCGAACGTGACTACACCGAGTACGGCTATGAGTTTGGCACCGCTATTGGACGGCTACAGCAACTTGGCGCTGACCTTCCCCGAATCAAATCGCGGCTGTCTGCGCTGACTCCGGCACCTGTTGGCGATCTTCCGATCCTGATTGGTGGCGGGGGAGAGAAAGTCACGCTGCGGCTGACAGCTGAATATGCCGATGCTTTGAACACCTTTGGACCACCAGAGAACTTCGCGCACAAGTCCGCGGTACTCGACAAGTGGTGTAATGAAATCGGCCGGGACCCCAGCGAGATTGAGAGAACAGTTGGTATTCAGGGAACGGAAGTCGAGAATCTTGACGCCTACCTCGATGCTGGCGCTACTCACATCATTGTGATGACGGGATCACCTTTCGATCTGGGACCGGTCGAAGAACTGATCTCGCGACGCGGCGACGCGTGAGGTCTATCCCCTAGGGCGACCCACCACCAATGGGCGGGATCTGCTCGTTCTGCCGCAAGGCTCGATGAGGGAACGCGCGTGTCGAGGACTCTCAGGATCAGTTATCGAGGTGCCGGTTCGGTCAGTTGCTCGAGGCGCTCCCAGAGGCGTCGCCCCGTGGCCTCGTCGGACATCACGGTGTCGGGTTCGCCCGACCGCTTGTCGAGAACAAAGAGTGCACCGTCGATCGAGCTCCGACCTTCGTCGAGCATCAACTCCGCGAGCGGTTCCCCGGCGACCTCAGGGGGCTTGGCACGAAAGATCGCCATCAGCCGCCAGACGATCCCGGAAAATCCCGATGGCCACCGATTCTTCAGCTCTGGGTCCGACTTGTCGAGGACGAATGTCGGGTTGAACGCCACTGAGGGAACCCGTCGCGCATATCGGCGCGCGAACTCACCGGCGATCAACCTGTTGCACACCTTGGTCCTGTTGAACGCAGCCATCGGCCGGTGCTCCTCGAGGCTCTCCAGATCATTCCAATTGAGGGCCTCGTCGAAGGGTGCGATGACGTGCAGAAGCAGTCCGCTCGACTGCTCCAGACGTTCAAGCAGCAGGTTGGTGAACAGGAACGGCCCGATCACGTTCGTCGCGAACATCACCTCGTGCCCGTTCGGCAGGAGGTGCGGACCTCCCTGGATGAACGCCCCGACCGACAAGACCAAGCCGTCGATCGTCGGGAACCGACCCAGTGCATCGTCGGCCGCTGACCGCACCGAATCCATGTCGGAGAAATCGACGACGAGGGTGGCAACGTCGGCCCCGGTGCGAGAACCACGGATCCGGTCTGCCTTGGCGTTCAGCTTGTCGGCGCGACGGCCCAGCAGCACGACCCTGGCATCACGTTTCGTCAGCGCCAACGCCGCCGCATTGCCGATCGAACCCGTCGCCCCAGCAATCAAGATGGTCGGTTTTTTGGGCACACGGACCCCTCCTTCGCAGTTCCACGATGAGGGCTAACTCGCTCGCCCGTTAGGGCCAAAGGCCCTCACCAAACGCGAGGCTTGAGCCTGGACAGTCACCCGAGCATCCGGACAGCAAGCCCTATGGGGCGGCGTTGCGTGCAATGAACTCGTCGAGAATTCGCTCCCCGGTGGCGACATCGAAGGTCGTCGGGCGCAAGAACCGCATATAGATGAAGCTCCCGAGGATTGAAGCGAGAGCAAGTTCAGGGTCGATGTCGTTGCGTAGTTCGCCATTGTGGGCGGCGGTACTGATGATCGTCTGAAACACCGGCTCGAAGTCGGCCATCAGCTCGTCGCGCACCGCGGTGACGGTCGAGTCATGGAGTGCCCGCTCCATCATCGTGGCAATCAATGGGGCCCGTTGGTCGTCGGCCAGATCCATCACGATGGTCCCGAACAGGATTCCCAGGTCGGGTCGCAGCTCACCGGTCAGTTCGTCGGCGCCGGGGGAAGTCTTGCCGAGAGCCTCGAGGGTGGCGCGCAACAGATCTGCACGAGTGGGCCAGTGTTTGTAGACCGTTGTGCGGCTGACGTTTGCAATTGCCGCGACTGAGGCATGGGTGATGGCACTCGGGCCACTGATCATCATCTGTTCCGAGGCCGCTTCGAGTACTGCTGCCCGGGTGCGTTCGACGCGCGGATCGCAGTGCGGTTGGGTGGTGTCAGTCGATTGATTGAGCAGTGAGGATGCGTTCATCAGATCTGTTGGTTGCCGATTTCGCTGGTCTGGAAGGTGGTGTGTCGTACGACACTTTCTGCCTTGTTGCTTGTGATTGAGCATTCTACTGGTCAGACTGTCCAATAATGAACACGATGTCCACTTCCCTTTCTGGCGCTCCCGCTGATTCGTCAGACAACTCCCTCAGCGTTTGGGGCCGTATGGCCCGATTCTCCTTCCGTCGCCACTGGCTGGTCTTGGGCGCCTGGGTCGCGATCGTGGTGGCCATATTCGCTCTTGTCGGCGCAATTGGCTCGCCCAGCGGAGAAACCTTCTCCGTCCCCGATTCGGAGTCCAAGAGTGGTTTCGACACGCTTGACGTCTATTTCGATGGATTCGGGAGCGGCGCATCGGGCACCATTGTGTTTGTCGCCGACGAGGGTGTCGATGATCCTGAGGTTGTCGCCGCGATGACTGAGATGTTCGAAGCGGCCGACGAAATCGAGGGCGTCACCATCACCAGCCCATACTCGCCCGAAGGCCAGTCGCGTGGGCTCGTCGCGACTGAAGGAGAGTTGGCTGGCAAGGTGGCCTACGCCCAAGTCTCCCTGTCAGATGAGATTGGTCAGAAAGCCGCTTCGGAAACCGGTGGGGAGATCAGCGATCTCGCGCCTACCGAAGTCGCTGGTCTCCAGGTTGAAGTTGGCGGCCGCGAACTCGGTGCCTTCGAGCCGCCGGAGTCGGAGATGATTGGGCTGGCATTCGCAATTGTCGTGCTGATCGTGTCCTTTGGCTCGGTATTGGCGATGGGACTGCCGATCGGCGTGGCGCTCTTCGGTGTCAGCATCGGGGCGGGCATCATCGCGCTGCTGTCCAACGTGATGTTCATCCCAGACTTCGCCGTGACCCTGGGAGCGATGATCGGCATCGGTGTCGGTATCGACTATGCGTTGTTCATCGTTACCCGATATCGCGAGGGGCTAAAGGCCGGCCTGTCAGCGGAGGAAGCAACGATCACGGCGCTCGATACTGCAGGACGCGCGGTCGTGTTCGCCGGCATAACTGTGGTGATTTCACTATTGGGCATGTTCATCATGGGTCTTGCATTCATCAACGGGCTCGCCACTGGTGCCGCCGTCACGGTGATGGTGACAATGCTCGCGTCGATCACCTTGCTGCCCGCATTCCTCGGGTTTGCGCGAGAAAAGGTCGAGGTCACGCGCCGTCGAGGTCTCATCGCAGCCGGCTTCATCGCGATTGCTCTGTTGGGTGCGGGATTTGGCATCCAACCGCTACTGCTCGGGGCTCCTCTGGCTGCTGTTGTCCTTATTGCATCGTTGGCCTATGCGCCGCTGCGTAAAGAGCTCCCACCGCGCGTCGAGAAACCACTCCGCCAAACATTCTTCTACCGCTGGAGCCGCGTCGTTCAGGCCCACCCATGGAAGGTGGCCATTGCCACCTCGTCGGTGCTGCTGCTTCTTTCAGTTCCTGTTCTCGGGATGCGGCTGGGATTCAGCGACGAGAGCAACTACGCGGTTGACACCACCACCTATAAGGCCTACGACATCCTGAGTGACGGATTCGGCGCGGGTAGCAACGGCCCGTTGCTGTTGACCGCTGAGCTCTCGGGTCCCGAAGACTTCGCGGTCGTGACCGGTCTTGTCGAGGGTCTCAATCAGACAGAAGGGGTCGCCGCCGTAGTTGGCCCAATTCCGAGCGATCAGGCCAACCCGGCAGATTCCGGCGCGGTAATCATCCAAGTAATTCCCACCACTGGACCACAAGATGCCGCTACTGGTGACCTCGTACACCTGTTACGTGACGAAGTCGTCCCGGCCTCGACCGACGGAACTGAAGTAGTGGTCAACGTTTCGGGTTCTGTTGCCGCTGAGATCGACTTCAGCGACTACCTGTCCGCGCGCCTCCCGTACTTCTTCGCGGCTGTTCTCGCTCTGTCGTTCCTCTTGCTGATGAGCGTGTTCCGGTCGTTGCTGGTCCCCCTCAAGGCCGTGATCATGAACCTCTTGTCGATCGGTGGCGCCTACGGGCTGCTGATCGTCGTCTTCCAGTGGGGATGGGGTGCGGAGCTGTTCAATACCGCCGGCGGTCCGATCGAACCGTTCCTACCGATGATGATGTTTGCCATCGTGTTTGGGCTGTCAATGGACTACGAGGTGTTCCTGCTTTCTCGAGTGAAGGAAGAATACGACCGCACCGGAGATCCCGTATTGTCGGTTGCCGACGGCCTCGCGGCAACGGCGCGGGTGATCACCGCGGCCGCGGCGATCATGATCGTGGTGTTCGGTAGCTTCGTGCTCGAAGAGAACCGGATCATCAAGATGTTCGGCTTCGGACTCGCCGTGGCGGTGTTCCTCGATGCGACGCTTGTCAGGATGCTGCTAGTGCCAGCGACGATGAAACTGCTCGGGGCGCGCAACTGGTGGCTACCTGGCTGGCTCGATCGGATATTGCCGGTGATTCATGTCGAAGGCGGCGCGCACACTTCTGCAATTGTGCTTGCTCATGACGAGGAAGCAGCCGATCAAGACCCAGACGAGCACGCATCAGACCATGAACTCGTTGACGCTTGAGCTGAACGCGTTGCGTCCCATATTTGCCATCATCTGACGATGGCGCCACTCTTGTTACCCATGTTGCTGTAAGCATTCGTCTGTGAGCGCGGTGATCGAAACCAGTGGGCTGGTGATGCAGTTTTCATCGACCCGTGCTCTTGATTCCCTCGACGTGTCGATCCCCGCTGGGATCACCGGACTTGTTGGAGCGAACGGTGCGGGTAAGACAACACTGATTTCTTTGGCGCTCGGGCTGCTGAAACCGTCGGCTGGGTCGATCCGGGTGCTGGGTATGGACCCGCACTCTGACGGGCCCGAACTGCGTGCTCAAATCGGGTATGGACCCGAACGCAACGTCTTCCCCGACGACCTGCGAGCCTACGATTACGTCCGCCACCTAGCTGAAGTAAAGGGTCTACCACGCGATGAGGCGCGCAGCCGCGCCAGTGACTCGCTGTTTCTCGTGGGGCTCGGAGAAGAGCGTTTTCGTTCCCTTGGCACGATGTCAACCGGTCAGCGCCAGCGCGTCAAGCTGGCTCAGGCCATCGCCGCTGATCCGCGCCTGATCATTCTCGATGAACCCACCGACGGCCTCGACCCAGTGCAACGCGACGACATGCTCGAGATCATCGTGCAAATCAATCGGAACTTCAATATCGACGTAGTGCTCTCATCGCATGTGCTTGAAGAGGTTGAACGAGTGTGTGACCACGTTGTCGCGCTCAACGATGGACAGGTCATTGCGGAGGGAGCAATGGCCGATCTGGCCGGTGCTTCTGGTGGGATCGAAATCGAGTTGGTTGAGGTCAGCGACATGCCGACCGCCATTGCCGATGTTGTGCGATTGATAGCCGAAGCAGGAGTTGAGGTTCGCCAATCCGCGACGGTGTTGTCGGTTCGAGGGCGCCCTGACGACGAGCTATTTGATCTGACGACCGCCGCGGTCGCCGCTGCTGGTGCCCGCATCCGTCGCCTTGGCCAGCATCGACGCACCCTTGATGACATCTTCTCTGCGCCCGAGTCGCAAGTCACCGGCCGGTTGGACGGCCCGATCGAAGGGAGGCCCGTGTGAGCGGCCGCGGTGACGCGAAGATCGTCGAACGCGGATTCCAGCGATACACGGGAGAGCGTTCGGGAGTCCCCGGCGCTATTCGCAGCGTCAGTTGGGAGAGCTTTCGCTCAACCATGGGCCTCGGACGGGCGGCTCGTCACAAGATCTTTCCGGTCATCGCGGTTGTCATTGCCTATTTGCCGGCCGTCGTCTTTATCGGAATCGCGGTGCTGATACCGGGCGAGTTGCTGGAGCCCGAAGAGATTGCCGACTATCCGGGTTACTACGGCTTCATCACTCTGGCAATCGTGCTGTTTGCGGGTCTCGTGGCACCCGAAGTGCTCGTTTCGGATCGGCGCAACGGCATGCTGGCGATGTACCTGTCGACTCCGCTCCACCGCGGTACGTACCTCGCTGCCAAGGCCGTCGCGGTGGTGTCCACGCTGGCATTGGTGACCCTCGGCCCCCCGGTGCTCGTGCTCGTTGGGTACACAGTTGAGGGTTCAGGCCCCGACGGATTCTCGAACTGGATCATTGTCCTGTTGCGAATATTGGTATCAGGAGTCGCGGTGTCGGCCGCGCTCGCAGCGGTGTCAATGGCGGCATCGAGCCTTACCGATCGTCGCGCATTTGCGTCGATCGGCATCGTGTTGGTTGTGTTGGCGTCGCCGACTCTCGGTTCGGCGCTCGTAGACGGTGCCGAGCTGTCGCCAAACTGGCGGCTGGTGGATTTGTACACGATGCCGTTCGAGCTGGTCTACCGAATTTTTGGCCAGGCCGGGAACTTCCCCGAGATCGCAACTCTCAACGTAGTTGCGGTGAATCTGGTCTGGACCTTGGGCGGGTTGCTAGTTGTTTGGTGGCGGTACTCGCGGCTGGTGATCGCCCGATGACGACCCTTCCACCGCCAGCGGCACCGTTGCCACCCCCGGTCGCCGCGCCTGACGTGGTAGTGGCGCAGCACGGCATGATTGCTGTCAACGATGTGTCGAAGTTCTTTGGCTCGGTCGTCGCTGTGAGCGAGGTCAGCTTTGCCATCAACGAAGGTGTTACGGCGCTGCTCGGCCCCAATGGAGCTGGCAAGTCGACTCTCTTTCGGATGCTCTGCGGGCTAACTCCTGCATCGCGAGGCAACGTTGAGGTACTGGGGAAGGACCCCAGGCAAGATCGTTCCGTTCGCGGCCGCATCTCGCTGGTGCCTCAACAGGACGCGTTGTTTGATCACTTGACTGCAGCCGAGTTCGTCAGTTTTGCGGCTCAAACTCACGCTGTGCCCGACCCCAATGCGGCCACTGCCTCGGCGCTTGAAATGGTGCAGCTAACTGACGTGGGCGTCAAGCCGGTCGGTGAGTTCTCGAAGGGGATGCGCCAACGGGTCAAGGTAGCGGCTGCACTGGTTAATGATCCCGAAGTGCTGATTCTTGATGAGCCGCTGACCGGCCTCGACCCTCTGCAACGCCGCAACATGATTGCCTTGTTTCACCGGCTCGGAGATGAGGGACGTTGCGTGCTCGTGTCGAGTCACGTGCTTGATGAGGTCGCCCGACTCGGCTCCCGGGTGTTGGTCATCGCGCAGGGTCGTTTGATTGCGTCAGGCGACTATCACGACTTGCGTGAGTTGATGGACGACCGGGCGCACCGGATCCGAATCGGCGCATCTCAACCACGTC
>JAHRVJ010000190.1 GCA_019090765.1 Ilumatobacteraceae bacterium | reverse complement strand
TTTCGTTGCCGTATTCCCCCGGGCTGATGGTTACTTCTTCGCACCACTCTTCGTTGGTGCCACTGGCCATATGGGTGATCATCGCCGGTTGATCATCGTGAAATACAGCCAGCACCTGCTCGGGGAGGTAAATCTCAGTGTGGTTCGGAGTGGAATTGGGGCGACGTGGCGCAATTGTGAACGAATCCTGCATGTCGTCCCACATGTCAGGGGTCACCTGACCTGTTGGTTCGCTGTAGGGAACACCCAATACCAGCTTCTCGTACGCCCACACAGACTTACGAGTCTCATCACCGAAATAGCCGTCAACCGGGCCAGGCCAGAATCCGAGTTCGGTCAGCCGTTCCTGGAGTTCGACAACCTCATCGCCAGCCATGCCCTTCGAAAGGGTCCTACCAAGCTGGGTCTTGGTGATTGGCGCGGTGGTCGGGACCGTTGCGATCACCGGTACCGAATCGGGGATCAATACCGTGGTTGAAGTGGCCGCGGAATCTGGCGACACTGCTTCGTTGCCGCCACCGCCACCAACTGCGACTCCGGCAAAGACAACTACGACGAGCAATCCCCCAGCTGCGGCAGCGGGTATCCACTTGCGGGCTTCGGGAGATAGTCGAGGGCGTTCGTTCACGGTTCAAAGAAATTCAAGTACTAGCCCACTGCCGGCGCGGGTCACGTAGCTGCACAATACCAACCCATAACCGCCGACATGGCGCGGGAGACAGAATGCACATCAGCTCGGACCACACCGCCACCGTATGACCTAGACGACTGGTTCGATTCCCTCAAGGTCGCTGCGCAAGCCCCACATTTCCTTAACGATCGTGACAATCACGCCGGGTGAGCTCAGCGTTGACTCGCCACGAGTGCGCGGAAAGTAGTCAACTCCGAACTGCAGCATCTCGTAACCCAGCCGGGTGGCTCGAATAACCAGCTCAGCGTCAATGAATGAGCCTTCGCTGTGCAGTTCAACATGGTCGAAGACCCTGGCGCGACAGAGCTTGAACGCAAAGTTGATGTCGCGGGCCTTCACCTTAAACAGTGTGCGAATGATCAGGTTGTAGACAAAGGTGTAGACCGATCGGAGGTACCCCTCCCCGGTGCGGTCAAACCGGTAGGCGCTGATGATGTCGGCGTCGTAGTCGCGCATCAGCCGTACCGCTCGCGGCAGTTCGGCCATGTCGAACGGCAGATCGGCATCGGTATACAGAATGACGTCGCCTGTCGCCGCCGCGAAGCCTGTTTTGATCGCTCCGCCCAGTTTGCGGTTGCGAGGGTGATGAACAACACGAATGCGAGGATCGGCAGCAGCCAATTGGTCGGCAATCGGGCCGGTCTGGTCGGTTGAGGCGTCGTCAACGACAATCAGTTCGTAATCGCGAATTTCACCAGCGGCCACCAAACGTTCGCAAGCGCGCCTCCCGGCAACGATTGCTCGCTCGATGTACTCCTCCTCGTTCCACATCGGATAGAAGATCGAGAGCTTCTCGAACGGTTCGCTAACCGTGGCGGCGTCAACAGGCATCGTCGCCGAAGGGTACCTGGCGCGATCGACGCGAGGGTCGCGCGACGCGGATGCCTCGTGTCGCGTACAGTGAATCGGCGTGACCGAGCTTCCACCTCCGCCCCCGGCGGCACTGCCAGCACCAGTGGCACCGCCAGCACCGGAGGTTCAGCGTTCGCCACGGGGTGGTCAGCTAACTGTGCCGTGGCATGTCACAGCTACCGTGTCGTGGGCGATGGTGCTGATGGCGTACATGGCGGTTTGGAAGGCCAGCGACGAAATCGGGTTAGCCACATGGTGGCTCGGCCCGCGTTCAGATCCGCAGCCAGTGCTGGTTCGACTGATCCCATTTCTACTGATCGCTGTGGTCGGGTTGGCGGTCAGCTCGAACGTTCCCCGAGGTTCGTGGGTCGCAGTTGTCGGCGCAATCGCCCTCCTGGTTGTTGCGGTGCCTGACTTCTCACGATCCACAGGGTTGGCGGTTGTTGAATTGGCTATCGCCGGCGCGGCATTGGTGATCTCGCTCGCATCGCTTACCGGCACCTACCGCAACCCCGCGGTCGAACCGGGGCGGTAGCGTCGACGGCTATGCCGGCCGCCTCGAACGACTCCTCCTCCAACACGTCAAACAACGAGACAGACGCGGCTTCGAACGCGAAGGTACTGACATCGCTTCCTGTTGGCGAGCGAGTTGGAATTGCTTTCTCGGGTGGTCTCGACACATCGGCCGCCGTTGCATGGATGCGTGATCGCGGCGCGATCCCATACGCCTACACCGCCGACCTCGGCCAGTACGACGAGCCCGAACTCGACACAGTGCCCGAACGGGCCAAGCTGTACGGAGCACAGGAGGCCCGGATCGTCGACTGCCGCGAAGAGTTGGTGCGCGAAGGTTTGATTGCGCTGCAATGCGGCGCCTTCCATATCACGACCGCGGGCAAAACCTACTTCAACACCACTCCACTCGGGCGGGCAGTTACCGGAACACTGCTGGTGCGCGCGATGCAAGACGATGGCGTCGATATCTGGGGAGACGGATCGACATACAAGGGCAACGACATCGAGCGCTTCTATCGCTACGGATTGCTCGTCAACGCCAACCTGCGGATCTACAAGCCGTGGCTTGATCCGCAATTCGTCAGCGAACTCGGCGGCCGTCAGGGAATGAGCGAGTTCCTGGTCGCCCACAATCTGCCCTACCGCGATTCAACCGAGAAGGCCTACTCGACCGACGCCAATATTTGGGGTGCGACTCACGAGGCAAAATCGCTTGAAGAACTCGACACGAGCATGGAGATCGTCACGCCGATCATGGGTGTTGCCCATTGGGACCCCAACGTGGAGATCGCAAGCGAAGACGTAACAGTGCAGTTCGAAGAAGGTTGGCCCGTGTCAATCAACGGCCAGACCTTTGCTTCCCAGGTTGATCTCGTGATCGAGGCGAACGCGATCGGCGGACGCCACGGTCTCGGAATGAGCGACCAGATCGAAAATCGAATCATCGAGGCCAAGAGTCGCGGGATCTACGAAGCCCCAGCATTGGCGCTCTTGCACATCTGTTACGAACGGCTGATTACCGGCATCCACAACGAGGACACCATTGAGAACTACCGCACGATGGGCCGCCGACTGGGCCGGATGATGTACGAAGGCCGCTGGTTCGATCCGCAGAGCCTGATGCTGCGCGAGCCACTCATGCGGTGGGTGGGCTCGCCCGTTACCGGCGAAGTCACAGTCCGGTTGCGGCGCGGCGACGACTACTCGATCCTCGACACCAAGAGCGGGAACCTCACCTACGAGCCTGATCGGCTGTCGATGGAACGGGTCGAAGACGCAGCTTTTGGTCCGCTCGATCGCATCGGTCAGCTCACAATGCGCAACCTCGATATCACCGATACCCGCAACAAGCTCGATGTGTACCGCAAGATCGGCACGCTTGGCGCTGGCGACGTAACCGAAGCACTCGACCCGCCCGCTGCTGACTGAGTAGTCCGCCTACGCGGGGCGAGCTTGAATGCGTTGCACGAGACCGGCAATCAGGCGGGCGCGGTCGGGCATTGTGTCAACCACGATGTACTCGTGGTCCGCGTGGGCGCCTCCGCCAACAGCCCCGAGACCATCCAACGTTGGAACTCCGATGGCCGCGGTGAAGTTGCCGTCGCTGCCTCCGCCAACGGCCACACCACCGATTCCGGGCGACACCAGCTCAGCCAAAGGCATCAAGTCGGCCGACGCTGACTCGGGCATCGGCGGTCGGTTAACCGCTCCGCTGACTTCGATTGCACCGTCTGTTCCGACCACATCAAGCGCATTCAATGCAGCTTCGACTCGTTCTTTCTCGTCTGCGGACTCGACACGAACGTCAACGCGCAGACGCGCCTGGGCCGGCACAACATTGTCGGCGGTCCCCGCCGTTACAACTGTTGGGGTGACCGTTGTGCCCAAGTCGGAACGGCCGACTCCGTTGATCGCGAGCACTTGGTGCGCCACCTCGGTCAACGCGTTTACGCCATTCTCCGGCTCGAGCCCTGCGTGGGCTGCCCGACCCTGCACCAGCACTTCAAATGTTCCGCAGCCCTTGCGACCGGTTTTGAGTACTCCGCCATCGGCGGACGGTTCGAGCACTAGAACTGCGCCGCAAGCGATCGCGTGCTCCTCGATCAGCGCCCGTGATTCAAGCGAACCAACTTCTTCGTCGGAGCTAAACAGCATCTCCACACCCGATAGGTCGTCGAGCTGAGCCAGACCGTGGAGGGCTTGCACGATTCCACCGAGCATGTCGAACACACCAGGGCCAGTGGCGCGTCCATCGGCGACGGTGAACGGTCTTTCAGCTAGCGCGCCAAGGGGGAACACGGTGTCGTGGTGACCGAGCAGGAGGACCTTCGGTT
>JAHRVJ010000189.1 GCA_019090765.1 Ilumatobacteraceae bacterium | reverse complement strand
ACAGTTTCGTCGGCGATGTCAGCGATGCCGAACTCAACGCAGCCCTGTCAGCTGGCTACCGGCCAACCAACGACCCCGATGACCTGGCGGCCTTCGACGTCGCCATCATCAGCGTGCCTACCCCTCTTCGCGACGGCATGCCCGACCTATCTTTCATTGAGCAGGCGGGAGAGACTCTAGGAGCACGCCTCCAAGCCGGATCCTGCGTAGTTCTTGAGAGCACCACATATCCGGGTACCACCGCCGAACTCCTCGGGCCGATCCTTGAGTCAGCGTCCGGCCTCAAGGTGGGTGACTTCAGCCTCGGCTACTCCCCCGAACGGATCGACCCGGGTAACCGCACCCACACATTCGTTAACACGCCAAAGGTCACGAGCGGTGTCGATGGTGCATCACTGGAGGCAGTCGACGGCTTCTTTTCAGCATTGGTAGACCAGACCGTTCCCGTTGGTTCACCGGCCGAAGCAGAGCTAGTAAAGCTGCTCGAAAACACCTTCCGACACGTCAACATAGCGCTGGTCAACGAACTAGCAATGTTCGCTCGAGAGCTGGGCGTAGATGTCTGGCGGGCCATCGATGCTGCATCAACGAAGCCTTTCGGATACATGCGTTTCACCCCCGGCCCCGGGGTCGGTGGGCACTGCTTGCCGATCGACCCGAGCTACTTGGCGTGGAGAGTTAAACAGCATCTTGGGCGGACATTCCGATTCGTCGAACTGGCCAATGATGTCAACGAGCACATGCCCGACTATGTGCACGGCCGAATCACCGCGTTACTCAACGAACAGCGTAAGAGCCTCAACGGCAGCAACGTGCTGCTACTCGGCCTCGCCTACAAACGAGGGACCAGCGACTGGCGCGAAAGCCCAAGTGTCGCCGTTGCTGAACAACTCGCCGCGAGCGGCGCTCAGATATCGTTCTGCGACCCGCACATTCCCGAGGTAAATGCTCGCGCAATGCAGTTCCCGATCATTCACTTCGGCGCCGACGCGCTTTCGGCAGCCGATGTGGTTGTTGTACTTGTTGACCACGAAGAGTTCGACCCAATCGACATCGCAGCTCATGCTCAGCTCGTCTTCGACGCGAAGAACATCATGCGTGGCACTGAATTCGCGGGCGAGATCCTGTAGCCGCCTCACCAGGTCAGCCGAGTAATCCGGCCGCAAAAAAGATCTCAAGACAATCCTCAAGTCGGTGGGCGCCATTGACGATAATGAAGACGTGACCCTTGTCATTATCGCTCAGGCACTGTTGTTGGCGCTGGCAGCCCTCCTGCTGCTCGAAGTCCGATATCAGAACGCCGCGGCCAATGATCGGGAACTGTTCACTGGCGAAGACTCCGACGACATCGAATTCCATCCGGAGCTCATTGCCCGGTGGGACGACGAGGCCGACTATGCCCGCGAGCCTGTTTGCACTCGGCCCATGAGAGCACCGGCGCAAGTCCGGCGACGCCCAGCCGACGACAATTACCCCTCACCGACCTCAGCCTGACAGACAGCGATCAGCTGAGCACCGCGCCCTGAGCGCGGCCCCGCTATTGCGGGTTTCTGTCGGATTCCTCAAATCTCTCTCAAGACGGCCCGGGCGCATGCCGACATTGGACTAGAGGCGGCACACAACAGCGCGCCGCCCGCAAGCGAGCCGAGACGAATCCGAGCCCCAAGATCAATGAGCTTCAACGCAACTGAGCCCTCAACCACTGAGCCAGAACTACTCCCGCGAATATGGGCAAGAGTTGCGGGACGGATCGTGCATATGCGGAGCGACCTTGCAGTGGTCGCGCTCGACATGGCACTAACGGTTTCCGCATTCGCGGCGATGTTGTTGCTCCGCTATGACGCCAGCGTGCCCAACGACGGCTGGTCGAAGCTAGCCGGGTTCATCCCCATCGCGATGGTCGTCGTGATCGTCAGCAATCTTGCCTGGGGCCTCTACGGCCAACTATGGCAGCACGCCAGCCTGCACGAAGCGCGCCAGCTAATCAAGGCTGGAAGTTCAACGTTGATCGCGCTGCTGCTGATCGACCTCGGTCCACGACAGATACCGCTGTCCGTTGTTGTATCAGGCACCGTTGTCGCAACCTTTCTGATGGGACTCCTCCGGTTCCAGAACCGCCTCTTCTCGTACCATCGAACTGCGGAGCACGCGGGCATCGGCGTAGTCGTCATCGGCGCTGGCGATGCCGGAGCCGGGCTCGTATCGGACATGGTCAACAGCCCCCGCGCTGGTTTCCGCCCTGTTGCGGTGCTCGATGAAGACAAGCAACGCCACGGCCGTTCCTTCATGGGGGTCCCCATCATTGGCAGCATCGACGACCTCCCCGCGACTGTGGAACGTACGGGCGCCAACCTGGCCGTGTTTGCGATGACCAATGCTGACCAGGCCACGCTGCGGCGAGCAGCGACCGCAGCCGAAACCGCAGACGTTGCGCTGAAGATCGTCCCCGGAATGTCATCGGCGATGCGCGGCGGAGTGTCACTTCGCGACATTCGCGACGTTCAGATCGAAGATCTCTTGGGTCGCAAGGAGATCGTCACCGACCTCGATCCCGTCTCTAAAATCTTGCGCGGACAACGCGTCCTAATCACCGGCGCCGGTGGATCGATCGGTTCAGAAATCGCCCGTCAGGTCATGGAATGCGAACCAGAATTGCTCCTACTGCTCGACCATGACGAGACCCACCTCTACGACATCGCCACGGAACTCCGCGGCGATGTCGTCGTGCAAGTGCTGGCCGACATTCGAAATCGTCACCAAATGCGCGCCGTCTTCATGGAGCACCGGCCATCTGTTGTTTTTCACGCCGCCGCGCACAAGCATGTGCCGCTGCTTGAAGCACACCCGACCGAAGCAGCTCTCACCAACGTTGTCGGGACCTCCAACGTGCTTGACGCTGCAGCCAAGGTCGGCGTGGAGCGTTTGGTTGCAATCTCGACTGACAAAGCGGTTTATCCGTCGTCAGTTATGGGCGCGTCAAAACGAATCGGAGAACAGCTCGTCATCTCGCGAACTCCGCCCGGTGCCGCCTACTGCGCCGTGCGATTCGGCAACGTACTTGGCAGCCGCGGCAGCGTCGTCCCGACATTCATGCGTCAGATTGAGGCCGGTGGACCGGTCACAGTGACCGATCCACGGATGACGCGCTTCTTTATGTCAATTGAAGAAGCGGTCCAGCTTGTTCTACAGGCTTCAGCTCTGGCCGAGCCAGGCTCGGGTGGCGAGGTATTCATGCTCGACATGGGTGAGCCCGTGCTGATCCTCGACCTCGCTGAGCGGATGATCCGTCTTTCTGGCCGCCAACCAGGCCGGGACATAGAGATCGAGATCACCGGAGTCCGGCCGGGAGAAAAGCTCGCTGAGGAACTGATTGCGCTCGACGAATCCGAATCGCCGACAGTCCATCCGTCGGTCTGTCGAGTTGCGACCGTTGCCATCGAGTCCGAGCTACTAGAGCAAGGTGTGCTGCGGCTAGAGAAGCTGGCTGCAAACCTCGACGCCATTCGATGCCGAGACTTGCTCCGGGAAATCGCCGGAACCGACGCCGTTTCCCTCGCCGACCCAATAACCGCTCCAGAAGAAAACAGCTTCGCAAGCTGAGGACAACTTGACCACTCCGCCACAACGCTCTGCTCGGCACTCCGGACCTGACGCTGCTGACCGCCCACTCTGCGCGCGATACCAGCGATAGACTCGCGGCCCGATCATCCCATGACTAACTCTTCCCCGCTTAGGGCACTTCAGCGACGCTGGTGGATCATCGTGCTGATGGCCGCGTTCGGTGCACTGGTTGGCGCCCTACCCGCGCCGGAGAACGTCGAAGAACAGGCGCGGGTATTTGTCGCCACCAACACGTTGCTATTCAACAACCTTTCGGCAGCCGAAACTGATACCACCGCGATCTCACCGAGCCAGGTGCAGCTATTCGTCACTACCGGCGAAGTACCGATCCGCGCGGCCGCCGAAATCAACTTCGACGGCAACGCTGCAACTCTCGCCAGCCAGGTCGAAACAAGCTTCGATGAAGAATCAGGTGCGTTACTGATTGCCACACAACAAGAGAGTGCTGCGCAGGCCGAACTTGTCGCCAACACCTTCGCCGACGAGTTGGATTCGTACCTAACGGAGCGCCAAGACGTCACTTACCAGGCCAGACTCGCTTCCTCGATCGAACGCCTGGCCACTCTCGAAACCCAGCTCCGAGAGGTCACCCAGGAACTCGCGATATTTCCAGACGACCCGCTTCTCCTTGCAAAGTCGCAAGCCATTTCGCGTCAGTACAGCGTCGTCTTCGAGCAGGAGGCAGTGCTTCAAGAGAACCCACCGACACTTGGCTTCACCACGCTCCAGCGAGCCGAAGCCGTCGAAACCACCGATCGCGGCATCGGTGCCCCCACGTCCCGTCTGACGCGCGGCCTCCTCGGGATGCTCGTTGGTGCAGCTCTGGGGATCGGAGTTGCGCTGGTGCTAGGTCAGCTCGATCGCCGCCTCCGCACCCGCGAACAGGCAGAAACTGCCATGGATATGCGCGCCCGTGTTCTGATTCCGAAGGTTCGTGACCGAGACCGCGACCAACTGATCGTCCAGCCTGGTCGACACGATCCGCTGTCGGATGCTTATCGAACAGTCCGCAATGTGGTCGGCTTCGTCCAGGGTCCTGCAGATCCGACTAATGATGCGCGGATCACCCTTGTTGTGTCACCCGGCCCAGGTGACGGCAAGACTTCACTAGCGGCCAACCTTGCCGCCGCGATGGCCGAAAGTGGCCAACGAACAATCCTCGTCAACACCGATTTCCGACGACCACGGCTGGCATCGGCGTTGAACGCCGAACGTTCCACTCCGGCACCGTTCACCATGGAAGTGCCCGAGCACGTCGACCTGAAATCGCTACTCCAGAAGACCGATCAGACGCGGCTGCTCCTGATGGACTTGTCGAGCTTCGACGGGTCAGCAGGCGAGCTGGTACGGGCCACTATCTCCACACTTCCGAATCTCTCCAAGCTCGCTGACTCGATCGTGATCGACAGCTCTCCGGTCGGAGCGACAGCGGAGGTGCTTGAACTCGTGCCGCATGCCGATGTGATTGT
>JAHRVJ010000188.1 GCA_019090765.1 Ilumatobacteraceae bacterium | reverse complement strand
TGCTCGATTGGAGCGCCCAGCCCTCCGACTACCCTCCAGCCATCCAAGCCGCCCTCGCTGACGACCAGATCGACGGTGTAATCGTGATCTACGCTCCGCCGGTTCCCGACCAAGTGAGCGCCCCGGCCCAGCTAATCAACGACGGCATCGCGGACAACTCGAAACCTGTACTCACAGTACTCCTGGGTGAGAAGGACGGCCCTCTCGTCCCCGGATCAAGTCTGCCAACGTTCTCTTTCCCCGAGCAAGCTGCGGCCGTTCTTGGTCGCTCTTTCGCATATGGGCGGTGGTTGGAAAATGAAGCTGTAGCTGAGAAAGGGCCGATCCGCGCCGTCGATCCGGCTGCGGCGCACGCGATCATCGAGCGAGTCATCAACGACCGCAACAAACGAATCGATTTGGCATCGTCGCGCGCGCTTCTCGCGACCTATGGAATCGAAATGGCTATAGCTGTTGAAGCCGACCCCAGCAGTGCGGTTCGGGCTGCCACCGAGTTGGGGTACCCCGTTGCCGTCAAAGCGGTCCGGCGGCGCGCTGGCCGATCGGCACGCGCCGGGGTAGCGCTCGACCTCTCAACAAGCCACGACGTGGATGAAGCGCTGAGCACAATGCGCGAATCGCTCGGACCCGATGCCAACGACCTCATCGTCCAGACCATGACCACCCCCGGAGTGGACGTCAGAATTCACTGCGAGCATGACGACCAGCTCGGAGCCCTCGTTTCGGTCAGCATCGGCGGATGGCAGGCTGAAGCAATTGAAGACCGCTCCAGTCGACTCGCTCCACTATCGCCTGCTAGCGCCACAACCATGCTCGCGGAAACCAGGCTCGCTACTGCGCTGGCCGACGCGGGCTTCGACCCATCTCCGCTCGTCGATGTGATTGTGCAAGCTGCCCAGTTGGCATCGGATCATCCCGAGATTGCCGAACTCGACTTGAACCCCGTAATCGTCTCAACCTCGTCAGTAGTCGTATCCGACGCCAGGATCCAGATCGCGGAGAACTCTCCAGATGGGGCACCACTCCGTCGGCTTGAATAGCGGACTGCGAATCGTATGACTTGGCTTGATGACGCCCACTAGCGTGCGATAGATGGCGACGCCCGAGGATTTCACCGGACCAACAACCGAACTGCTGCAATCCTTGATCCGCAATAAGTGTGTCAACGACGGCACCCCCGACTCGGGCTTCGAGACGCGCAACTCCGACCTGCTCGTCGGTTACCTCGAGGGTGCGGGTATTGAAGTTGAACGCTTCACTCCGCGCGCTGGCCGCGACTCGATGGTGGCGCGCATTGCTGGCACCGACCCTGACGCACCATCACTCTGTTTGATGGGCCATACCGACGTCGTGCCCGTAAACCCCGACGGCTGGCGCAACGATCCGTTCGGCGGTGAAATCATCGACGGCGAAGTGTGGGGCCGTGGAGCGCTCGACATGCTCAACCTCACGTCGTCGATGGCAGTCGCCTTTCGACGCTTAGCCACCGAAGGTTTCCGCCCCAAGGGAGACCTCGTCTACTTCGGTGTTGGCGACGAGGAGGCAGGCGGCGGATTGGGAGCCGAGTGGATGGCCGAACATCATTGGGATGCCATCAAAGCCGACTATGTCCTCACCGAGCTGGGTGGCTGGTCGTCGACCGACCCAGAGGGCAAGCGCCATGTCACCATCAATGTGGGCGAGAAGGGGCTCTCGTGGCGCCGCCTCCGCGTCACCGGAACGCCGGGCCACGGTTCAATGCCGTTCGGAGCCGACAATGCACTGATCAAGGCCGCTGAGGTCGTGAGGCGATTGTCGGACTACCGGCCCACAGCCCGGATCGACGCCATCTGGAATGCGCAACTCGACGCCCTTGACCTCTCTGACGAAGTGAAAGACGGGCTGCGATCTGTTGAAACGATCTGGGCAGCACTGGAAACTCTGCCGACTCCGGTCGCTCGAACTTGTCACGCTCACACTCATACGACCTTCTCGCCGAACGTCATCCACGGAGGGCAGAAAACCAACACAATCCCCGACGTCATCGACATCGACCTCGACGTGCGCACGGTGCCGGGAACAACCCGCGACGATATTGAAACTCACCTCCGCGAGGCCCTCGGCGACCTTTTTGACGCGGTCGAGGTCACCACGTTGCAAGAATCGGAGCCCACCGTGTCAGCTCCCGGCCCCGGAAACCCTCTGTGGGACTCGGTGGCGAAACACACTCAGGTCGCCTACCCCGGCGCACATCTGATTCCAGGTCTTGTCGTTGGCGGCACCGACGCTCGCTTCTACCGCGAACGTGGCATCACCGCGTATGGGGCCGGGCTGTATTCACCCGACATGGACCTGGCCACATTTAGCTCGCGATTCCACGGCAACGACGAACGTATCGACATCGAATCGTTGGGTCTGTCGGGCAACTACTTTTACGGAATAGCCAAAGACCTCACCGGCTGATCATCGACCAACGCCTCAGCGAAACAAGTCGCGTTGCGGGTCGCGGAGGACCGGGGCCATAGTGGCTGCATCGTCAGTTTCCCATTCATGGCCGCGAATCACGGCTACCGGAACGCGGCTGACGTTGCCTTTCACCAGTTCACCAGCAGCTGCGAGCTCATCAACGACACATAGCTCCTGCACCTCAAACTCGTGACCATGCGGATCATGCTGACCGATGTAGCTGTAGAGGGGATGCATCCCCGCAACACCGATTGCCACATCGGTCTGACCCTCGCGCCACGGTCGGCCAAAGGTGTCGCTGATCACTACAGCGACGTCAACACCTAGCTCAGCGAACCGGCTTCGAAGGGCTCTGGCCGATGCATCAGGGTCAGTCGGAAGAACGAGCACCCGCCCTTCGGCTCCGCTGGAAGACTGATCGACTCCGGAATTCGCGCAGATGAACCCGTGGTGCGTTTCGGCAATCAGTACCGGACCGCTCTGCCGCACGATCCGTTTCGATTGCCGCAAGACGATCTCGATTACGCGCGGGTCCTTGTGCCATGTGTCGGCCCAACTCATTGCGAACTCAGACGGTTCAACGTCGGCGAGCTCAATCGCGCACCCTTCGACCTTGGAGACAATCTTCGAAGTAACAATCAGGACGTCACGATCCGCGATCGGGTCACCTTGCTTTCTTGCCGATGCCGCGATCATCCCGCCCAGATCGCTAGCCGCCTCAATCTCCGGGAGCCCGGAAATCCCGAATATCTGGATCGTCATGAGCGGCAACGGTAGTCCGACCAGCGACGTGGTGGACGATCTCGACCTTCAACAAGGCAACATAGGGAAATGGTGAACGACGCGAACCCATCCGCAACCTCCAACGAAGTGTCCGAGATCTTCGATCCGGAAGCGTGGAATGTGGTCGAAGGCTTCGATTTCAGCGACATCACCTACCATCGTGCCGTCGACACAGGCGTCGTCCGCGTCGCATTTGATCGGCCAGACATCCGCAATGCCTTCCGGCCCCACACCGTCGACGAGTTGTACACCGCGCTCGACCATGCGCGGATGTCCACCGATGTCGGATGCGTGCTGCTAACCGGCAACGGCCCATCCCCCAAAGACGGTGGCTGGGCGTTCTGTTCGGGTGGCGACCAACGCATCCGCGGTAAGGACGGCTACAAATACACCAACCCCGATGAGGACGGTGACGGTGGCCTCGGCACTACCGCCGCGTCAATTGAAGCGGGCCGCGCTGGCCGACTCCACATCCTCGAAGTGCAACGGCTAATTCGGTTCATGCCCAAGGTCGTCATCTGCGTCGTACCTGGTTGGGCAGCCGGGGGCGGGCATTCCCTCCACGTCGTGGCAGACCTCACGTTGGCCAGCACGGAGCACGCCCGCTTCAAGCAGACCGATGCCGACGTCGCCAGCTTCGACGGCGGGTTCGGCTCGGCCTATTTGGCGCGGCAAGTAGGCCAGAAGTTCGCCAGGGAGATCTTCTTCCTCGGGCGCGAGTACACCGCCGACCAAGCTCACGAGATGGGTATGGTCAACGCCTCGGTTCCCCACGACGAGTTGGAAGCCACTGCGCTGCAATGGGGTCGAGAGATATGCGCCAAGAGTCCGACTGCCCAACGCATGCTGAAGTACTCGTTCAACATGATTGATGATGGGTTGATCGGACAGCAAATCTTTGCCGGCGAAGCTACCCGCCTCGCCTACGGCACCGACGAAGCCGAAGAGGGCCGCGACAGCTTCCTCGAAAAGCGCGACGCCAATTGGTCAGCGTTCCCGTACCACTACTAAATCAACGTCGAGCCCCTGATGGTTGACGTAATTCAGATCGACGATCCCGACGATCCGCGGTTTCGCCAGTTTCGACTGAACGAGCGCGGCCTCGCCAGCCGCGCACAGAAACGCGACGATGCCGGAGCTGGGCTCTTCCTCGCCGAAGGCGACCTCGTAGTTGAACGCGCCGTCGCCGCGGGCTGCCGCCCGCTCGCCGCCCTGGTTGACATTCAACGCGTTCCAGGCGTCGCAGATGAACTCAACTGCCCCGTATACGGAGGCGGCTACGAAGTTCGCCAGGTCGTTTCGCGGCTCGGTGTGCCGCTCTCGATCGTGACTCTCTTCCATCGCCCGGCTCGCCCGTCGGCAGCCGAGCTAGCAGCTCGATCAAACCGCTTGATCGTCGTTGAAGCGGTCGATAACCCTGCCAACATCGGATCGATCATCCGCAACGCGGCCGCGCTCGGCTGGGACGGAATGATCTTGGACCACACCAGCGCCGATCCGTATGCAAGACGATCACTGCGGGTGGCGATGGGGACCGTCTTCGCGCTCCCCCACGCCCGCACCACGACCTTGGCTGACGACCTAGCCCAGCTGAGCGAATTCGACATATACGCGATGACTCCGTCCCCTGCCGCCATTCCATTGGCCATGATTACGCCAGGCCCGCACGTCGCTGTACTGATTGGGTCTGAGCGTTCCGGCTTGAGTGATGAGCTACTTGCGCTGTCGACCCCAGTCCGAATACCGATGGCCGCCGGTGTTGACTCGCTCAACGCCGCGGCCGCAACGGCTGTGGCCTGCTACGCACTGGGACCCCGATCCAGGTAGAACAGACACCAATGTCAGCAGTGCTTCTTCTCTCTTGCCCCGATCAGCGCGGGGTTGTCGCAGCAACCGCTGAGTTCATTGCCGCGCGAAATGGGAACATTATCCACGCTGAGCAGCACGTCGACGGCGGCCCGAGTGAGGGAGCCGTCTTCTTTCAGCGGGTCGAGTTCGAAGTGGATGGCTTCGCTGTGCCACGCGAATCCATCGCGGCAGAGTTCGCTCCACTCGCCAAGCAGTTCGGCATGACTGCCGATGTCAGCTTCACCGATGTTCCGGTTCCAACGGCGATACTGGCCTCTAAGCAGCCTCACTGCCTATACGACCTGCTCACTCGCTGGCGGAGCGGGGAAATGCCAATGGACCTTCGAGTGATTGTCTCGAATCATCCAGATCACGCCGAAATCGCTGGCCACATGGGGGTCCCATACCTTCACCTTCCCGTGACGAGCGAGTCGAAGCCCCAGCAGGAGCAGCAAGTGCTCGAAGCGCTCTCCGCTCACGGCATCGAACTGGTGGTGATGGCGCGCTATATGCAGGTTCTCAGCAATGACTTCATTGATTGCTACCCCAACCAGATCATCAATATTCACCATTCATTCCTGCCAGCATTTATCGGTGCCAACCCCTACCGACAGGCTCACGATCGCGGCGTCAAGTTGATCGGAGCGACGGCCCACTACGCCACCTCTGACCTAGACGAAGGCCCGATTATCGGTCAGGACACCGCCCACGTAAGTCACCGCGACAACGTTCAGCGGCTCACGGCCCTTGGCCGCGATCTTGAAACAGTGGTGCTCGCCAGGGCTGTACGCGCTCATCTCGAACACCGGGTGCTGGTCTATGGGCACAAGACCGTGGTGTTTTCTTAGACCGTTTCGGCTCGCCGCGAGCGGCTGCGCCGCGGCGCGCTCCCGCTGGGTTCCCACGTGAACTTCCAGAGCGCCACGCCCAAGCCGGCGGCTCCCCACACTGCAACAAAGGCCAAACTCGCCCAGTTGAACGCTGGCGCTTCGACGAACGGTGTGAAGCAGTCTTGGAAGGCCTCGACAAACGGTTTGAGTGGAAAGATGTCACCGACAATTTCGATCCACCGCGGCGGGTCATCCAGCTGGATGAATACGTTCGATACAAAGGCCAGCGGCAAGATCGTCGCGTTGGCTGCTGCCGCGGCCGAGCTGGCCGACTTGACCAGCGAAGCAAGGGCCATACCCAACGCCGCGAACGCGCCGACCCCAATGCCGAAGGTGACGAAGGCCGCTGGCATCTTGGCGAGATCGATGTCGAGGTCGTAGGCGACGACACCGAGCGTCAGCAATAGGGTGACTCCGACGAAGGCGATAATGACGGCCGAGAGGATAAACCCGCACAGGTATGTCCAGGTCGGCAGTGGTGTGCCGCGCCACCGCTTGAGGACCCCTTCGTCGCGGCGGAGCGGGACCATGTTGGCGAGGTTCGTGTAGGTCGCTGAAACGGCCGTGAACGCAGCTAGGCCCGCGGTGTAGAACTGTCGCGATGACCAAGAGCCGTCAGGGGTGTCGATGGTGGAGTCTCCAAACAACGCGTTGAACAACACCAGCATCACGAGCGGCAAGCCGACAGTGAAGAACATCGCCACCGGTATCCGCCAGAACGTCAGCAGCTGGTACTTGGTTTGCGCAACGACCAATCTGATCGTTGAAGGGAACGGCATCATTCCGCTTCCTCGTTATCGGTCGCGGTCAGTGAGAGGTATACGTCCTCCAGCGACGCCCGACGAACCGATAGCGATTCAAGCTCCACTTCAGCGTCGAGTGCCCAACTCGTTAGGCGGTTTACTGCCTCGGCCGGATGTTCCACCGATGCCTCGATCAACCTGCCCGAGATTCTCACTTCGGTGCCGAGCAGAGGCCCGAACACACCTGGCGCCTCACTCAACTCCGTGGTGTCCGGCACCATGAAGCTGACCGTGGTCCCACTGACCTGGCTGATCAGATCCTCGGGTGTGCCTTCAGCGATTAGCTGACCCTTAGCGAGCACTCCGACACGATCAGCCAGGCGTTCGGCTTCGTCGAGGTAGTGCGTCGTCAGCAAGACGCTGGTGCCGTCAGTGCCCATTTGCTCGATCAGGTCCCACGACTTACGGCGAGCCGCGGGGTCAAAGCCGGTGGTGGGTTCATCAAGGAATAGCACTTCGGGCTTTCCGACGATTCCGAGCGCCAGGTCAACTCGTCGCTGCTGGCCACCAGAAAGCGAACCGATACGCGCGTTGAGCTTGTCCTGCAAGCCAACGAGAGCCACAAGTTCTTCAGCTGAACGGCGCTCTCGGTAACAGCCGCCATACAGCTCGATCACTTCACGAACGGTGAATTCCCGCTCGATTCCGGAGGATTGGAGAACAATGCCGATCCGGTCGCGGAAGTCGCGCTTCGCGGCCGCGGGGTCGATACCGAGGACTTGGGCCTGCCCGGATGTCGCGCTGCGGTGGCCTTCGAGGATCTCTACGATCGTCGACTTACCAGCTCCGTTCTCACCGAGCAATGCATAAACTTCGCCTTGGCGGACATCAAACGTCACGCCATCTACTGCGTACAGATCGCCGTAATGCTTGCGGAGGTCTCTTACTTCAATTGCCAGCATCGATGGACGAAGCTACCGGCATCATCACACCGCGGAGGCTCAGGCGTCAGCGAATAGTACTTCGGGGTCGAACTTGCGGTACTCCCCGAGCTCGGCAGCATTCAGCACGAAGGGGGTTTCACCGTTGCACGGATCGAGGACGAGTGAGTCATCGGTTGCGAGCAATACGAGTACGGTCATCACGTCGTTGTCAGGTGAGGTCATCTCAATCACATCACCAGTGCTCAGTCGTTCAATCAGCGTGGTCGTCATGGCAGTTCCCTTGGTAGTTCGGTGCTTCGGTCGTGAAGCATGATCATCTCGTTATTCAAGACATCGGTAAGAACCTCGCCAGACTTGAGAAATTCCCCATACCTCCGTGTCAAGCGTCACGCCGCGCCCGTTCGTTGAGCCCGTTATTGATACTCAGGTGTCTCGTAGTCGGGAAAGACGTCGGGGAGACCATCACTGACCCGGTCGGGGTACGTGGGTAGGCGCTTTTCCAAAAAGCTCGCGATCCCCTCTTCGCAATCAGCGCTATCGCCTCGGAGGTGAAAGGCTCGCGATTCAACCCGGTGAGCTTCCATTGGACTACTGGCGCCAAGCATCCGCCAAAGCATCTGACGTGTCAAGGCAACCGAAACAGCGGATGTGTTATCGGCAATCTCACGAGCTATCTCACGTGCCGCGGGTAGCAGTTCATCAGGCGCATGCACGCTACGCACGAGCCCCCGCTGCTCCGCCTCGCCGGCTGGCAGAAGCCGGCCTGAATAGCACCATTCGGTAGCTGTACTGATGCCTACCAGGCGGGGCAGGAAATATGAAGAGCATGCTTCGGGGACTATCCCACGACGGGTGAACACAAACCCAAATCGGGCAGTCTCACTTGCCAGCCGGATGTCCATCGGCAACGTCATGGTTGCGCCAACCCCAACTGCAGCTCCGTTGATTGCGCCAATTACGGGTTTCTTGCACTCGAAAATCCGCAGGGACAGCTGTCCTCCCGGATCCCGCGGGGTGCCCTCGGTCGGCGCCTCATCGCGTTCAAAACGAGCGAGAGACTCAGTACCTCCAGATAGGTCGGCTCCCGCACAAAAGGCACGCTCGCCGTCACCAGTAACGATCACCACGCGGACCTCATCGTCAGCGTCAACACGGTCAAAGGCGTCAACGAGCTCACGCATCATCGTGTAGGTGAATGCGTTCATCCGCTTTGGACGATGCAAGGTAATTGTCGCGATTTGGTCGGCAACGTCGTACCGAATCTCGGAATACTCCATACCTGGACAATAACGGTTAGCCGATTCTCAAGTGGACGCGAAGCTCGATCCTCACGGACGAGGGTTCGCACTTCGCAACCGAGGTCGACGCGACCCTTGAAGTCCCAACTGACCCAGAGCTCGGCTGCCACCCCGAACGCCGTCGGCAACTTACCCAGCAACAACTTCCGATGACTGGTAACGCGGCGACTAGACGTCGAGGAATCTGCTCGCCGCGATGCCGGATCCGATCGCACCGGCCAATGCGCCAATGACGAACATGATCAGCATCACGGTCTTGTCGTAACCATCGACAACGACCAGGGCCGAGAACCCACTGTTGTCGGGGAAACTCTGGACGCCATTGGTCCACTGGGTGTTCCACGCCCACAGGCCAACGCTGGCGAGCGCACCACCGATTACGCCGTGGAGTAAACCTTCGAGCATGAATGGAATCCTGATGAACCAATCGGTCGCGCCAACGAGCTTCATCACTTCGATCTCTCGACGGCGCGCGAATATCGCGGTTCGAATGGTGTTCCAGATCAACAGAATCGCCGCTAACAACAAAAACACCGACAACATCAGCAATCGGAACCCAAAGAAGCTCTGCAGCTGAGAAATCAGACTGATCTGGTCTTCCGCGAAACTCACGTCGTAAACCCCAGGTAACTCTGAGAACGCATCTGACACGAGCCGCAAAGTCTCCACGTCGGTTTCGTCAGTGGGCACAGTCTTGTACTGCGTGAGGATGTTCTCCTCATTGAGTAGATCGCGCACCCCCGGCTCGCCAGCAAAAATGCGGTCCGCTTCGGTAAGCGAACACTGCTCGTCGCAATAGGTCGATTCGGCAATGAACTGGCTCTGCGCGGTAAGTGCGTCTTCCACCAGCTGTAGCTGATCGGAAGTGGCCGTCGGGTTCATGAAAACGATCATTTCGACACCGCCTTCCCACCTGGCGAGAAGATTGTCGAACGCGTGCTGGCTCAACAATGTGAGCCCCACTCCGAGCAGGGAGATGGCCGCGGTGATAACCGCGGCCAGCGTCAAAGTGGCGTTGCGGCGAAAACTGTCGAAGGTTTCGCGCAGGGTATATCGAAGGCGTGCCAGCACTAGTCAGCTCACTTCACTCGTAGACGCCGCGGGCCTGGTCGCGCACGATCACGCCACGGTCGAGTTGAATCACTCGTTTACGCATGGTGTTCACGATGCGTTGGTCATGGGTCGCCATCACCACGGTGGTTCCGGTCTTATTGATGCGGTCGAGCAGGCGCATGATGCCCTCACCAGTGGCCGGGTCAAGGTTGCCAGTGGGCTCGTCGGCAAGCAAAATCAGCGGCCGATTAACAAAGGCACGCGCAACTGAAACACGCTGCTGCTCGCCACCCGACAACTGGCTCGGCAGTCGATCTTCCTTGCCAGCCAGACCAACGAGTTCAAGCACTGCGGGCACCTGTTGTTTGATGACGTGCGGCGGGCGTCCAATTACTTCCTGCGCGAACGCCACGTTCTCAAAAACACTCTTTTCGAGCAGCAGCTTGTAGTCCTGGAAGATGTTGCCGATATTGCGACGGAGATGGGGAACCCGGCCAGGTGGCATATCGACGATGTTGCGTCCAGCGACCCATACCGCGCCGCGTTCGGGTCGATCCTGCCGATTGAGCATTCGCAGCAGCGTGCTCTTTCCTGAGCCCGAGGGGCCAACGAGGAACACGAATTCGCCCTTCGCGACATCGAAACTGGCGTCGCGAACGGCGACCACATCGGCGGAATAGCTCTTGGTTACGTTCTCTAGTCGAATCATGGCGGTATCTCCCCGAAGGGCTCGCCAAGGGTACCGCTGGGGAGCACCCCATCGGTGTCACCCCGGGCAACTCGCTAGGCGTCGGGATTCTCGCGCTGAGCGCGACGCCACTGGAGGTATCCCTCCACGAATTCGTCGATGTCGCCGTCGAGTACCCCACTGACGTCGGCTGTTTCGATCTCGGTGCGCAGGTCTTTCACCATTTGGTACGGCTGGAGGACATAGCTACGAATCTGGCTTCCCCAGCCGACCTGAGCCTGTTTCCCGGCGATGGAATCAAGTTCTGCAGCGCGGTCTTCTTCGGCCTTCGCCGCAATCATCGCCGTGAGTCGGCCCATTGCCCGCTCACGGTTCTGTAGCTGGCTGCGCTCTTCCTGCGAGCTGGCCACCAATCCTGTCGGCTCGTGAATCAAGCGAACGGCTGAGGAGGTCTTGTTGATGTGCTGACCACCGGCGCCCGATGCCCGGAACACCTCCATCCGGATATCGGAATCATCAACATCAACATCAACATCTTCAAGTAGCGGCCACACCTGCACGGCCGCGAACGAAGTCTGTCGACGGCCCTGGTTGTCGAACGGGCTAATCCGCACGAGGCGGTGGGTGCCACGTTCGGCGGTCATCAGACCGTACGCGTAGCGACCGGTGATGGTCACCTCGGCCGACATGATGCCGGCCTCTTGCCCTTCCGAGACGCCATTGAGGCTGATCGTAAAACCCCGACGCTCACACCAACGTTCGTACATTCGCAACAGCATCTCGGAGAAGTCTTGAGCATCGACGCCACCATCTTTGGCGTTGATTTGCACAATGCAGTCGTTGTCGTCGTGCTCGCCGGTGAACATGCTGCGCAACTCGAGCTGATTGACGATCCCGGCAGCGACCGCAATAGATGCCTCGATCTCGGGTTCCTGCGATTCGTCGTCTTCGTCGCGAGCTAGCTCGTGCAGTACTTCGATATCAGCGATCTGCTCGATCAGATTGTCGTAGGTCGCCAAGTCGTCTTTGATGTTGGCGTATTCGGTGTTCAGCTTCTTGGCTCGCTCCTGATCGTCCCACAAGGCCGGGTCTGATACCTCCGCTTCGAGCACGGCGAACCGCTCACGGTTCTCGGTGACCGCCAGATAACTCTCCGCTTCGCTGACACGGCGTTGCAGGTCTCGGATATCGGGTGTGAAGTCACGCATCAGGCTGCTCCCGCAAGTCGCAGGCGTGACCTAGGACGCGCCGTGGCATTGCTTGAACTTCTTCCCCGAACCGCACGGACAAGGAGCATTGCGAGGGGTCTTGGAGAAGTCGTCCTTAACCACCGTTTGCTGCTTGGTGCTCGACGGCTTGGGCGGAGCCGCCTCTGGGGGAAGATCGCCGTCGGCAACCGCGGCGCGAGCCGCCCGGTCGAACCCGTGTGTTTCCACGTCGTCAGATGAGCTGGTCTGGACGTTCTGCACAACTGAAGTCGCAGGTGCTTGCTGCTGTTGTTCGGATTGGTTCTGAACAACCTGCACATGCATCACGTACTTAACGAAATCCTGTGCGATGCCGGTCATCATCAACCCGAACATTTCGAAACCCTCGCGCTGCCATTCGGTCAACGGATCTTTCTGGCCCATTGCCCGCAGATTGATACCGCCCTGGAGATAATCCATCTCCTCAAGATGCTCGCGCCAGCGCTGATCGATGATCCGTAGCATCACCTGGCGTTCAACTTGGCGCAGCACTTCTTCGCCGAGCTCTTCTTCGCGACGCGCGTAATGATCAGTTGCTCTGGTCATTACGACGTCGTAGATCTCGTCGGTATCGGCAAGCTTTCGCAGCGTCTCGGCGTCGGTCGAGTTCGGCCAATAGGTAGTGAGTTCCTGCGCGAGACCTTCGAGATCCCACTCGTCGTCGGCAGCCGACGAACAATAGGTAGTGATCAAGGAATCAACGGCGTCAGCGAGGTACTCCATCGCCGCCGACCGCAAATCTTCGCCATCGAGGATCTGGTCGCGGCGCTGGTAGATCACCTTGCGCTGCTCGTTCATCACTTCGTCGTACTTGAGAACGTTCTTGCGGATCTCCGCGTTCTTCGTTTCAACCGTGGTTTGCGCCCGCTCGATCGCCTTCGTGACCATCTTGGCCTCGATTGCTTCGTCGTCGGGGAGAGCACGGCCCATCACATAGTTCAACGCTCCCGTTGCGAACAGCCGCATCAGGTCGTCGTCGAGGCTCAGATAGAAACGGGTCTCGCCGGGATCGCCCTGGCGACCGGCACGCCCGCGGAGCTGATTGTCGATGCGACGGCTGTCGTGGCGCTCAGACCCCACGACATACAGCCCACCGACTTCACGAACGGTTTCGCCCTCGGCCTTGCACTCAGAGGCATAACCCTCAAGTAGTTCGTTGTACCGAGCGAGAGCCTTCTTGCGGTCCTCTTGGAAATCTTCTGGCATCTCTTCGACCGGCACCGGCAGTTCGATTTCGTCGATTAGCACGTCTTCGGAGTGCCCTTCCTTCAACACGTCCTGGCGGGCCAGGCCCTCTGCATTGCCGCCAAGCACAATGTCGACGCCGCGACCGGCCATGTTGGTAGCAACGGTTACCGCACCCAGACGCCCGGCCTGAGTGACAATCTCGGCCTCTCTTGTGTGTTGCTTCGCGTTCAATACTTCGTGAGTGATGCCGCGCTGACCCAGAAGACGCCCGAGGTGTTCACTGCGGCCAACGCTGGCCGTGCCCACAAGCACCGGCTGGCCCTTCTCGTGGCGAGGTTCGATGTCATCGATGATCGCGTTGAACTTGGCGTCCTCGGACTTGTAGATCAAGTCAGGCGCATCGATGCGTACGAGTGGCCGGTTCGTGGGGATTGGCACCACACCGAGGCCATAGGTGTTCATCAGCTCGGCCGCTTCGGTTTGGGCCGTACCGGTCATTCCGGCGAGCTTGTCGTACATCCGGAAGTAGTTCTGCAGAGTGATCGTTGCGAGGGTCTGGTTCTCCTCCTTGATCTTGACGCCTTCTTTGGCTTCGACCGCCTGGTGAATACCCTCTGACCAGCGGCGACCTTCGAGAATACGGCCGGTGAATTCGTCGACGATCTTTACTTCGCCGCCCTGCACGATGTAGTCCTTGTCGCGGCGGTATAGCTCTTTGGCCTTGAGCGCCACGGTGAATTGGTGCACCAAATTGGCCTGCACATTGTCATAGAGGTTCTCTACTTCGAGGGCTGCTTCAACCCGCTCAATGCCTTCTTCAAGCGGAACCACCACCCGCTTGTCCTCTTCGACTTCGTAGTCAATGTCGCGTTTCAGCCCACGAACGATGGAGGCAAAGCGATAGTAAAGCTTCGCGGCATCGGCGACTCGACCCGAAATGATCAGCGGTGTCCGAGCCTCATCGATGAGGATCGAGTCAACTTCGTCAACGATGCAGTAGTTGTGACCGCGTTGTTGGACCTTGTCGGACTTCTTCGGCGCCATGTTGTCGCGCAAGTAGTCGAAGCCCATCTCGTTGTTGGTGGCGTATGTAATGTCCGCGTCGTAGCTACGACGCTTCTCGGCGGGACTATTCCGGTACCCAGGAATGATGAGGCCCACATTGAGGCCAAGCCAGCGGTGGATCTCGCCCATCCATTCGGCGTCGCGCCGAGCTAGATAGTCATTAACGGTGACCAGGTGGACACCCTTGCCCGACAGCCCGTTGAGGTAGGCGGGCAGCGTCGATACCAGCGTTTTGCCCTCACCGGTTTTCTGTTCGGCCACCCACCCGAAGTGGAGGGCGGCGCCACCCATCAGCTGAACGTCGTAGTGACGCTGGCCAATGACCCGCGTCGACGCCTCGCGCATCACGGCAAACGCTTCGAGCAAGATGTCGTCGAGGTCGGCACCGTTTTCGAGGCGCTGCCGGAACTCGGTGGTCTTGGCCTTCAGTGCGTCGTCGGAGAGCTTTTGGATCTCTGGTTCGAATGCGCCGACGTCGGGGACCATGCCTTCAAGGGCCTTCAACTTCTTGCCTTCACCGGCGCGGAGGATGCGATCAAGGATTCCCATGCAGTCGTGGAGCCTACCGGCGCGCACGCGTCAGAAAGGGACGCTCAGCACTGTCCGGCTAGCTGGGCCTCGCGTCGCTACGCAGCTGCTCGCGGACCGACCAACTCAAGCCGGGGTCGGCGACGGTTCGCGGCCGCGGTGCTAGCCACCGGCGTAGCCGCCACCGCATAGCGCGCAACACTCTCGACGCCTGCTTCGCTCAGCGCGCGTTCAGCTGAGGCAAGCGTTGCCCCGGTGGTGACGACATCGTCAACAATCAGTACCCGGAGGCCTCCAAGGTTGGGCCGAACACGGAAGTCAGGCCCGTGAAGCCGTTCGAGCCGCGGGCGGCCAGTTTGGGTTGGGCCGTTACGCGCACTGCGCTCGATTAGCCGCCGGCACGGCAACCCGAGTTGGCGGGCGACATTGCGTGCAATTGCTTCCCCTTGATCAAACCCGCGCTCGCGGCGGCGGGAGGCGCTGGTGGGAGCCCAGGTGACGACATCGATATCGACATGATCACGGTTCGCGACGATGCGGTTAACGACGAGGCCGGCCAAATGGGCCGCGACCTGACGCCGGTTGCGATACTTGAGCCCGAGAATCACATCGCGCGCTCGCCCAGTGAACGGAACGGCGGCTTGCACCCCATGACTGCCTGGCTGAGGTAGGCGACCAACGAGAGCAAAGCGACAGGTCGTACACACTGGTGCGCCTGGGGCATTGCATCCTGCACAACGGATCTGAAACAACATGTGGTCATTGTGACTAGGGGGTGTCATAGAGTTCCGGGGTGCGTCGCTTCATTCCCAATGATCGTCCGATCGAACGCATTGCACGCTGCGTTTTCGGGCTCGCACTATTTGGCTTGGGTATCTCGCTGATTCTGCAAGCCGAACTGGGCGCCGCTCCATGGGACGTTTTCCATACCGGCGTGAGTGACATCACCGGCATCCCGATCGGCACCGTGACGATCATCACCGGGGTGTTGTTGCTGCTGTTGTGGATTCCACTCCGAGAACAGCCAGGCTTGGGCACCATCCTCAACGCAATCGAAATTGGAGTCCTCGTCGACATCATCTTGCCGATCCTGCCCGATGTCGAACTCTTGGTTATCCGCACCCTGATGCTGTTCGGCGGCGTACTAGTGATCGCGGTCGGTTCCGGCTTCTACATCGGTGCTGGCCTCGGGCCAGGACCGCGAGACGGCCTGATGACCGGCCTCGCTCGGCACGGATTCTCCATTGGCCGAGCGCGCACCGCGATCGAGTTGGCGGTTCTTGCATTTGGCGTAGCCCTGGGTGGCGCAATCGGCATTGGCACTGCGGTGTTCGCGTTCGGCATCGGCCCGCTGGCCCATGTCTTGCTGCCGCGATTGTCGATGCCACCTCTCGCGCCCAAGTCGACCACCGATTCCAACCCCAGCACCATTTCGCCATGATCCTGGTTGCTCTCGCCGCCGCCGCATCAGCGGTGACCGACTGGTGGGCAGTAGCCACCGGGCGAGCCCGCGTCGAAACCCTCGCGAAGCCACTCGTGATGATCTGCTTGATCACCGCCGCCGTATTGATCGATGCTGACCCGGCGTCGGCACGGCCGTGGATCGTCGCGGGGCTGATCGCCGGGCTGTTTGGCGACGTGTTCTTACTCCCCCAGGTCGACAAGTTTCTTGCTGGCCTGGGCGCATTCCTCATCGGACATGGCCTGTACGTGATCGGGCTCGTTCAGATTGACGGAAGTTGGACCTGGCTGATTGTCGGAATCGCCTGCGGTATCGCGATGCTGGCCACGATCGGTAGATCGATCATCCTCGCCGTCGGGTCGACGAGCTACGCCGTGCCAGTGACTATCTACATTGCTGCAGTTGCCGCGCTCGTCGTAGCTGGTGTGGCGACCGGAAGATGGCCGCTGGCGCTCGGCGCTGCAGCCTTCGCCTTCTCAGATGGCCTGCTCGGGGCAGACAAATTCGTATCGCCGGCACCACAGCGCCGAGTGTGGATCCACGTGCTGTATCAGTTGGGCCAGGCCGGTCTGGTAATCGGCCTGGCGACTACTTTTGCCTGACCAGTAACTTGCGATACCCACTTTACTTATTGGAGGCCTTAGCGGATGCAGAACGACGATGAGCTCGACGAGGAAATGGAACGTCTCCTCGCTCCGCCCGAAGAACGCGTCGAAGGCGAATACAACCCGACCCCCGTGACGGTCCTGACCGGGTTCCTCGGAGCCGGAAAAACCACGCTAGCAAACCACATTCTGGCCGGTAATCACGGTCTGCGGATTGCTGTTCTTGTAAACGACTTCGGCGACATCGACATCGACAGCGAGCTCATCGTTGGGGTGACCACCAACCAGATCAGCTTGGCCAACGGTTGCGTATGCTGCGAAGTCCGCGATGATCTGATCGCGGCGATTGATTCCGTACTGGATTCCGATGACGAAGTCGACGCGATCGTGTTGGAGGCCAGCGGGATCGCCGAACCGTTGAGTATCGCTCGAACCTTTGTCGAGGCCGCTTACCGGAACCGCCTCCGCCTCGATGGAATCATTTCCGTAGTCGATGCCGAACAACTGCCTGCACAGGTGCAAGACCCGCTGGCCAGCGAACTCGTCTACAGCCAGATCGGTTGCTCCGATCTAGTGATCCTGAACAAGATCGATCTAGCCGATCGGGAGCGCATCGACGAAGTGCGTGACTTCATTGCCGGACAGCTGCCCAACATCCGGATTATCGAGACCGTGCGCGCCGACCTCCCCCTCGCGGTACTGGTCGGCAGTCGAAATGCCGAAGATGAAGATCGCGTCGAGAACGGAAGCAGCGAAGCGGCCGATCACCACCAAGATCCCGGTCAAGCCCATCAGCACCACAACTTCGCCAGCTGGGTCTACCGCCGTGACCAGCCCTTTGATACAGCCGAGCTACAGGCCGTGATCAGCCAACTTCCCGGCACTGTGTATCGCATCAAAGGTTTCGTTCATGCCCACACTCAGCCCGAACAGCGAGTGCTTGTCCAAGCAGTCGGGATGCGTAGCGACGTCACCGTGTTCGACCATTGGGGAGACCGTCCGAAGGCAACAGCGCTCGTGATTATCGGCAGCGGGTCAACCGAACGCGACATCGTCGAAAGTGCGCTCGACACGGCAATGGTCGACTAGCACCCAGCGCTCCGAGCCAACCCTAAGGCACTGGTACTGTTGCTCTGTCCCCCGAACGAGACTGAGATCACCATGGCAGACAATCCCGAACCAAGTGGCCCCGAACAAATTCAGGCGGCACTGACCGGCGGAGTACCGCTCGGACGCTGGAAGGAGGGTTTGATGTTCGACGGCATCAACCCAACTCCGGGCTTGAAGAGTGCCTCGAACTGGTTCCCCCGCTCCGAGGCCGTCGGTTCCGACGAGATGCGAATCACGTTCATGGGCTCGGCGCCATTTATTCGGCCCGGCCAGATGAACACCTCGATCCTGATCGAGCTCGGCAACGGCGACAAGCTCGTTTTCGACATCGGCGAAGGGTCGGTTGCCAACTACGTCTCGGCAGGGCACGCTCTGAATGAGCTCGACAAGATCTTCATCACCCACCTCCACGTCGATCACTATGGCGCGCTTCCATACTTGTACATGTTTGGCGGGTGGGCCGGTCGATGGCACAAGAAGCTGCGCGTCTTCGGCCCATCGGGTCGAACTCCCGAGTTCGGTACGGCCCACATGGTCGAAGGCATGAAGCAGATGCTCACATGGCATCGTGACGCGTTCAGCGTGTTCCCCGTCGGCCAGGGCCACGACGTGGACGTCACCGAGTTCGACTTCCGCGACAACGGCGGTGTCATCTATGACGAGAACGGCGTCAAAGTCATTCACTGGCAGCGATCGCACGCGAAAGACGGTGCGTCGGCGTACCGCCTCGAGTGGAATGGGTTGAGCGTCGTCTGGACCGGTGATGGCCGACCGTCACTGCTCGACGCGGAGTTCGCCGCCGGGGCCGACGTCTACATCACCGAGGTTCAGCCCGAACTGGTTGCGATCAGCTCCGGGGTGCAGGGCGTGCCGCCGTTCCTCGGCCGTTACACCATCGACACCCATCACACTCCGGGTTACGCCGCCGGCTATCTCGCGAAGCGAGCCAACCCGCGACTGTTCATGACCACCCACATGCCGTTCGACCCCTACATCAACGAGGAAACCGTCGCGGAGGTTCGCCAGCACTGGAAGGGCCCCTTTCATTTCGGCGCACCCGACGGAATCGTGGTCAACGTCACCAAAGAAGACATCTGGGTACGTGAAGGGGTGCTGCCCGATTTCCCGAACAGTCGCGCTCCCCAGTTCGACTTCGACGACGGCCAGCTGGTCGTACCCGAGCCACCAACGAGTCGCGCCGAAATCCAGGAGCCATTCGTTCGTGAGCAGGAGATCCCACCTGCCGACTACTACCCCGAGGGATACCACCCCGAGCTGCTGCAAGAATGGCCGGTCGACGGTGACCTTGTAATTCCGCTGGAGATGATGCCGCCGCAGATGCTGCAGGGCATGGGCGCTGCCTGGACCGAACGCCAGGCCTACAAGAAACACATCAGCGAGCTATCCGCTGACGAGTAGCCCCGAGTACCGGGGCTACTCGGGGCGTCGTCGGCTCAGTAGCGGTAGTTCTCAGGCTTGTACGGCCCGCCCGGGTCCATGTCCAGGTAGGCGGCCTGCTCATCGCTGAGCACGCTGAGCTTGACGCCCAGCGCATCCAGGTGCAGCCGGGCCACTTTCTCGTCGAGGTGCTTGGGCAGCACGTAGACACCGAGTGGGTACTTCTCGATTGAGTTGAACAGCTCCATCTGTGCAATCACCTGGTTGGCGAATGAGCACGACATCACAAAACTCGGGTGGCCAGTTGCGCAACCAAGGTTCACGAGGCGACCTTCGGCCAGCACGATGATTTGGCGTCCGTCTTCGAAGCGCCACACATCGGTGCCGGGCTTCAGTTCGTCGCGCACCGCGCCTGAACGCC
This sequence comes from Ilumatobacteraceae bacterium, assembly GCA_019090765.1. Lineage (GTDB taxonomy): Bacteria > Actinomycetota > Acidimicrobiia > Acidimicrobiales > Ilumatobacteraceae > Sva-07. Next base: position 1,296 of record JAHRVJ010000188.1, on the reverse strand, counting down.
CGAGACCGGCCATGTCGATTTCGTTGTCAAAGTGGCCGATGTTGCAGACAATCGCATTGTGCTTCATCTGCAGCATGTGATCAATCGTGATGATGTCGGCGTTACCTGTTGCCGATACGAAGATGTCGGCGATCCCGACAACTTCCTCCATCGGCAGCACTTGAAGACCTTCCATTACGGCCTGCAGCGCGTTGATCGGATCAATCTCGGTGACGATTACACGGGCGCCTTGGCCCTGAAGCGACTGTACGCAGCCCTTGCCAACGTCGCCGTAGCCGCAGACAACTGCTGTCTTGCCGCCGATCATTACGTCGGTCGCTCGTGAGATCGAATCAACGAGTGAGTGGCGGCAGCCGTACAGGTTGTCGAACTTCGACTTCGTCACCGAGTCGTTGACGTTGATGGCCGGGAACAACAGCTCGTCGTCGTCCATCATCTTGTAGAGCCGCTTGACCCCAGTCGTTGTTTCTTCGGTGACGCCCTTGATGCCCGCGGCCATCCGCGTCCACTTGCCGGGATCAGTTACCAAGGTGCGCTGAAGCAGGCCCAGAACGAGCGCAAACTCAGGGTTCGAAGCCTCGGTCGGATCGGGGACGGCGCCAGCCCTTTCGTATTCGACACCCTTGTGCAGCAGCATCGTGGCATCGCCGCCGTCGTCGAGAATCATGTTCGGGCCGTCGTAAACCGTGCCGTCAGCCGCGTCTGGCCAAGTCATCATCTGGTCGGTGCACCACCAGTACTCCTCAAGTGTCTCACCCTTCCAGGCAAAGACCGGAACGCCCTGAGGGTCATCAGGTGTGCCGTTCGGGCCAACCGCCACTGCCGCGGCAGCTTGGTCTTGGCTTGAGAAGATGTTGCAGCTTGCCCAGCGGACTGCTGCACCCAGCGCCGTGAGCGTTTCGATCAGCACGGCGGTCTGAATGGTCATGTGTAGCGAGCCAGAGATGCGTGCTCCCGCAAGCGGCTTGGACTCACCGTATTCCTTACGCAGCGCGATCAGGCCGGGCATTTCGTGCTCGGCCAGGATCATTTCCTTGCGCCCGAACGGGGCTAGGGAAAGGTCGGCAACGCGAAAATCGCGCCGGGCGTTTGTGGTGACAGACGTCGTCGTCTCGGACATGGAAGGGCCTCCGGTGGTTCGTTGATGTGCGAACCGGGCAGGGGCCTTCAGGCGCCGATCGAATCAGCCCGGCGATTCGGTACTGTCAGCTTACCGACGAAGTTGGCAAGCAAGCTGCCAACAAGCGGCGTTCAGTCGGCAAGCACCACGGCATACACGTCGAGCAGATAGTGCGT